>NZ_JARANX010000020.1:0-29435 GCF_029889785.1 Chromohalobacter sp. 48-RD10
GCGCCTCGTTGCAAAGCGGTGGCAAAGGCTGCACCGACCTGTGACCAATCGCGCAGCGAGGCCCGGGCGCGCTCGGCGCCTTCGCGCCATGTCTGACGCTTGCTCGGGTCATCGAGCATCTCGCGCAAGGCGCCGGCGAGCGCATCTACATCGCCGGCGGGCACCTTGAGGCCGGCATCGTCTGGCAGCGTATGGGCAAGCGCGCCGCCGGTGGTGGTGACCACGGGCAGGGCATGCGCCAAGGCTTCGCTGACGACCATGCCGTAGCCCTCGTAATGAGAGGGCAGTACGAAGATATCGCTGGCGTGATAGGCCTCGTCCAGAGCATCGGCGGGTCGCTCGCCGAGCAGCTGGATGCGTTCTTCCAGGCCGTGGGCGGCGATGCGTGCCTGGACATGCTCGACATGCGCCGGTGCGCGATCTAGACCACCGATGCAGTCGCATGTCCAGGGCAGGTCGGTCAGCGTGGTCAGCGCTTCGACGAGTACATCGTGTCCTTTGCGCGGAGTGACCGTGGCCACGCACAAAAGGCGTGGCACCTCAGCGTTGCCACGTGCCGGCGCGGCGCGCATCACGCCGGGTTCGACCACGTGCAAGCGCTCAGGACCCACCTGGAAATCCGCCAGGCGCCGAGCGGTGAAAGGGCTGGTGACGATGATGTCGCGCACCGCCGATAGTGCGCGCGTTTCGCTGATCAAGAAGCGCTCGCGTTCGGCGTCGCCGAGGCCGGTTTCATCGGCGAGCGGATGGTGAATCAGGGCGGTGAGCGTCAAACGCTGGGCGTGGGCCTCGAGAACGTCGGGCAATCCGCCCATCGCGAGTCCGTCGATGATCACATGGGCGCCTTCGGGCTGGGCTACCAAGGCGTTTTCGAGTGCCTTTTTCGCCGTGGCGTCGGGTTCGGGAAAACGCCCCTCGAGGCCGATGACCTCGACCGACCAGCCTTGTTCCCGCAGGGCCGTGGCGATGCGCGCGTCATAGACGTAGCCGCCGGTCAACTGTGCGGGGTCGCCGGCGACGATCAGGGTCACGGGATGGCTCATATCGCGCCCTCGTAATTCGCCCAGGCGATATGCGATTCATGCAGCGTGACGCCGAGGGCCGTCAGGCCATGCCCGGTCTCGCCGAGCTCGCCCTGGCGGATGGCGTGGGCGAGGCGTTCGAAAATCACCTTGGCCATGAACTCGGTGGTAGTGTTGTGACCCTGGAATTCGGGCACGTCGTCGAGGTTGTTGAAATTGAGATCGCCCAGAATGCGGGACAGCGTCTGGCTGGCCAGGCCGATATCGACGATGAGATCGTCGCGATCGAGCTCGGGGCGCTTGAAGGCGACATCGACCACGTAGGTGGCACCGTGCAAGCGTTGCGCGGGGCCGAAGACCTCGCCGTTGAAACTGTGCGCGATCATGAAATGGTCTCTAACCGTCAGGCTGAACATCCGTGTGACTCCTGTTGTATTGCCGACTATGTGTATTACCGGTTGTGCGTGTTAGTGGTTATGCGTGTAACACGGGCGCCACCGCCTGGCGATAGCGTCACGAATAGCGTATGCGATGACACAGTGCCGGGCGATCCGCGTCGCTCAGGCGTGCCAAGGTGGTGGGTAAGTCTTGAAAATCGCTTTCAGCGTCGATCAAGGCATCGAGGCGGGCGTCGCGCAGTAGCGTCAGAGCCAGTTGCAGGCGCTGGGCATGACTGCGTCGCGCGCGTCGCGCTGGCGAGACACCGCCGACCTGGCTGGCACGCAGCGTCAACCGCCGAGAGTGAAAAGCCTCGCCGAGGGGTAGTGTGACCTCGTCGCGTCCGAACCAGCTCAGTTCGATGATCTCCGCTTCGTATCCCGCCAGTGTCAGGGCGCTGCGTAGGCCGTGCGGATTGCCGCTAGCGTTGATCACGATGTCCTGTTCATCCTCGGCATCGTGTGGATGACGAAAGGGCAGGCCAAGCTCAGCGGCCAGCTCGGCCTTGCCGGCATCGATGTCGAGCAATTGAACGCGCACGCCAGCAGTCTGTTGGCACAACCAGGCGACCAGGCTACCGACCACGCCGGCGCCGATAACGCTGATTCGGTCGCCGACGCGTGGGGCGGCGTCCCACAAAGCGTTGACGGCGGTTTCCATGTTGGCCGCGAGGACCGCGCGTGTGGCGGGAAGATCCTCGGGTAGGGGAACGACGGCCTCGATGGGAACGATATAGCGTGTCTGGTGAGGATAGAGACAGAAGACCTCGCGGCCGCACCAGGCCTCCGGTCCCTCCTCGACCACGCCGACGTTGGCATAGCCATATTTGACCGGCCCCGGGAAATCCCCTTCCTGAAAAGGCGCACGCATGCGTGTATATTCGCTCTCCGGGATCTTGTCTTGAAAAACGAGGTTTTCGGTTCCGCGGCTGACGGCGCTGTAGCGTGTTCTGACCAACAGCTCATGCGTTTGGCGGGAGGGCAAGGCGTGCTGTTTGATCTCACCGTGCCCCGGTGCCTGTATCCAGAAAGCCTGGGCGTTCGCTGCGAGCATGGCAAATCTCCTTATTCACCTTGAGTATCGTCCATGACATCATTCATGTACAGGTATTGTACATATCTGCTTTTCTGTACCACTTTATTTCCAGTCGTGAGTGCCATCAGCGTAGTGAAAATAGCGCTGAGCATCGGTATCTCTGCCATAGTGAGACCAGAAAGTTTCGGAGAAAGGGCATGCGTTCCACCTCACCCCATATTACTGGTCGCAAGCCGTCCTTGGTGCATGGTTTGCCGGCGGTCCTTGAACTGCTGTTAGGTCTATGCCTTGTGGGAGTGCTGGTAGAGGCCGTGCAGTGGCACCTGACAGCACCCGTGGGGCTTGGCTGGTCGGTAGGGGGGGTATACTTGGGCATGGCGCTGATCATCCTCTGGGCATGGCCGGCGGCACGGCGCTGGTTGGGCTGGGCTAATCGCGTGACTCTGCTGCGGGGAGTGCTGATCGCATTGCTTGCCGGCAGTATGGCCTTTCCTGCTTTCATGCAGCGCCATGCACTGGAAATGGCAGGGCTGGCACTGTTGGCCTTGTGCCTGGATGGCCTTGATGGCTGGGTAGCCCGGCAGACGCAATCCGCCACTGCCTTCGGGGCCCGCTTCGATATGGAATTGGATGCCTTCTTCATCGCTGTACTGTGCTGCGCGCTCATCGTGCTCGACAAGCTCGGGGGGTGGGTGCTGGTAGTGGGCGCCATGCGTTACACCTTCGTAGCGGCGGGGTATGCATGGACATGGTTGCGTCGACCGTTGCCCCAGAGCCGGCGCCGCAAGCTGATATGTGTCTGGCAAGTCGCTAGTCTGTTGGTGGCGCTGCTGCCGTTCGTCTCCCCCCTCTGGGCCATGCTCTGTGTGGGTCTGGCGCTGGTATTACTGATGTACTCGTTTGCGAGTGATATCGCGTGGCTATATCGCCATCGACGCATGCGTATCTAAGGTGACGGTCTGGGAGAGGTCAGGGCCCTCCAGTGACGGCTAAAATAAGAATCGCTTGCATGACTTGGCCTCATGAGGCGCCATGGCGGGTATAAAGAATCCGCCATCTACGGTATAGGAACACGCATGGCTCGCGCTCCCTTCGAACTTGCCGGTACGCGTATTCCGCCCGGCAGCCGGGCACAGATCGATGTACCGGTGGCCAAGCTTTACACCCATGCACCGCTGCATATTCCCGTCGAGGTCGTTCATGGCCGTCAACCAGGACCGGTGCTGCTGGTGTGCGGGGCCATCCACGGTGACGAAATCAACGGCGTCGAGATCGTGCGTCGCATGCTTAGGCTGGCGTCGCTATCGCGCTTGCGGGGCACGTTGATCGCGGTGCCGATCGTCAATGTCTTCGGTTTCGTGCAGCAGACGCGTTACTTGCCCGACCGACGCGACTTGAATCGCTGCTTTCCGGGGAGTGAGGTCGGATCGCTGGGCTCGCGCGTCGCGTCGCTGTTTCGCGAGCAGATCGTCGACTTGGCGACACACATCGTCGATTTGCATACCGGGGCACTTCATCGCACTAATCTTCCGCAGGTGCGAGCACAGCTCCAGAATCGACCTGAGATCCAGGCCATGGCCGAGGCGCTTGGGGTGCCGGTGATTCTCAATGCCGAGTTGCGCGAGGGAAGTCTGCGGGAATATGCGCAGTCACGTGATGTGCCGGTGCTGACCTATGAAGCTGGCGAGGCGCTGCGTTTCGATGAGTGGGCGATCGCGCCGGGGGTAAGAGGTGTGCAGCGCGTGATGCGTTTGCTGGGCATGCTCCCCACCGATCGGCGTCGTCATGCGCCTGCAGTGGCGGAGGTCGCCAATGGCTCGAGTTGGGCTCGCTCGCCCAGCGACGGCATTCTGCGGCCTCGGACGCGGTTGGGCGCACGCGTTGCACGGGGCGATGTGCTGGGACGCGTTGCCGATCCGTTCGGTAATGCCGAGCAGGAAGTGCTCGCCAACGCCGATGGTATCGTCATTGGCATGAGCAATCTGCCGCTCGCCAATGAGGGCGAAGCACTGTTTCATGTGGCGCGCTTCGATGAAATCGAAGAGGCTGAGAACGCCGTTGAAACCTTCCACTCCGATTTCGAGACCCGCCAGGAGCTATAGCCTGGCCCACTGCGTCAGCTCAGGCGACGGCGTTTGCGGTGTCGAGCTCGCGCACCTTGGCCAATGCTTCGTCGAAAACCTCCAGCCCGGCACCGTGGCGATGGGCATTTTCCGACAGGTGACGCCGAAACTGACGCCCGCCGGGGCAGCCTTGGAACAGGCCGAGCAGGTGGCGGGTGACGTGGTTGAGCTTGGCCCCTTCTGCCAAGCGTTCGGCGATGTAGGGCCGGAAAGCACGCGCGGCCGCATGGCGGCTACTCACGGGCGAGGTGCCGCCGTAGATGGCGGCATCGATACCGGCCAGTCGCCAGGGATTCTGGTACGCCTCACGCCCGATCATCACGCTATCCACCTTCTCGAGCTGCGCTTGGCACTCGTCCAGCGTCTTGATACCGCCGTTGATGCCGATATGAAGGTCGGGATACTGCGCCTTGAGACGATGCACGCGTGGATAATTGAGCGGCGGCACGTCACGGTTTTCCTTGGGCGAGAGCCCCTCGAGCCAGGCCTTTCGGGCATGCACGATGAAGACCTCGCAGCCGGCATCAGCGACACGCTCGATGAAGTGCGCCAGGTCGGCGTCTTCGTCCTGTTCGTCGATGCCGATGCGGCACTTGACCGTGACCGGGATCGAAACTGCTGCTTGCATGGCACGGACCGCCGCCGCCACCTTGCCTGGGTGCTCCATGAGGCAGGCACCAATCAGGTTGTTCTGTACCCGATCGCTGGGACAACCGACGTTCAGATTGACTTCATCGTAGCCCCAGGTTTCGGCGATGGCGGCGCATTCCGCCAGTGCAGCAGGATCGCTGCCGCCTAGTTGTAGCGCCACCGGATGCTCCACGTCGCTATACCCGAGAAAGCGCTCGCGCGGAGAGCCATGCAGAATCGCCCCGGTCGTGACCATTTCGGTATACAGCAGCGCCTCACGCGTCAGTGTACGGGCAAACGCGCGGTAGTCGCGGGTCGTCCAATCCATCATCGGGGCGACGGAGAAAGTCCTATCCAGATTGCGGTGCTTGGTGCCAGTACTCATGCCGGTTGGAGCAGTTGCGTTATCACTCATAACTGTTCATATTTACAGTGTTTTGGTTAGGTTTTTCGAACCATGCTGGTACTCATTTGGTACTCGCAGTGCTTTCGATTCGGTACCTGGGAGGTTTACTTTGGCGACGATCAGGAAGCGCCGACGAAGGGAGAGCAGCGTCTCATATCTTGCTCAGGTCCGCATCGCTTGGGTCCGGATCGCCGACCTGACCAGCGAATAGCACATGGGTCCCGACATCTAATTGCCTTATTGACGTTTGCCTGCCTGCATGTCCGTTTTAATATCCATGGGGCCGCCGATTTCAGCTTGCTGAGTCTGCTTATCGTAGGCGCATAGTATTTGTAAGCGCTTCTTGGTGCCGCGCTCATGTCCGGTCAGGCGGGCAAGGCCGAAGTGTTTGGAGCCAAAGGGATCCACTGCAATCGTTTCGACATTGAAGCTGTCAGCTGCGGCGGCACGACATGTTTTTTCGACGTTGGCACGGAAGTCGCTCCAAGCTTCTTCGCTGGAGGCTGAGGCCATTGTCGACAAAAGGGGAATACCCACAGTTATGATCGCTAAAGCTACACGGCCATATTTTGCATACTGCATGATGTTCTCCAATATATAGGGTGCTTATGATTTCATAGTCTCTACTGTCAGGCTAGGGCTTAGACTGTCGAGGATAGCGATGCGCTGCATGGGGATCGACGGCGAGAGTCAAGGCGATGCCTGTTCTAGCCTTACTGGCGTATTGATACTTGAAGAGCAGTAGA
Organism: Chromohalobacter sp. 48-RD10; assembly: GCF_029889785.1. NCBI lineage: Bacteria > Pseudomonadati > Pseudomonadota > Gammaproteobacteria > Oceanospirillales > Halomonadaceae > Chromohalobacter > Chromohalobacter sp. 48-RD10. The sequence goes on from NZ_JARANX010000020.1 coordinate 6,401, forward strand.
TCTTGTATTGATACTCTCTTACTTTCCGAGACATAACATTAAATTGGGGTTGTTTAATTCAGGTTATTTTGACTACTGAAATTCTTCTGCCACGCTGATCATGTCCGCCACGGAAGGGCGGAAAGCAAGGAAGCTAGGTAAAAAGGACACCTAGGTAAGCACGGAGGCACGGACAGGAAGTCCGTCATGACTGCAAGGAAATGCAGATTTGTACGGAAGCCCGGCCGGGATTGGTCGGGCTTTTTTGTATCAGGGCGATTGGTTGCGCTGATCTCTAAGCTCGCGTTGCGAGTCTTCCAAACGGCGCTGAGAGCGCTTGAGTTGACGCTCTTGCCGCTGGCGCTCGTCGAAACGCTCATCGCGGTGTTCGCTGCGGTTCAGCGACTGGCGACGTTCGATCGTGGTGGCGCGGTCGCTGCTGACGTCACGTTGCAGTTGATTGCGCTGTCGACTGTCGTTGAGCGAGTCGTGCTGGCCAGGGTCATCGGCCAGTACCGACCATGCCAGGGCGAACAGTGTCACCAGCAGAATGGCTTTTATCATGCGGCCTCCCGTTGATGAGGTATGCATTAGTATGGACCAAGATGTGATCCATTAAATCCCTGAGACGGTCAGAAAAGTCTGCCGGGTGGCGTCAATCGCTGTCGTCACGTTGTTTCCAGCGAGCCTGAAGGCGCCCCGCGATATGAAAGGGGAAGGGCTGGTTTGGATCGACAGTAGTGTGGTGCGCAGGATCGGCGATGCGCAACGTCTCGGGTTCAGGCTGGCTCAGATGCTGGATCGTGAGTGCATGCCGCCAGTCGATCAGGTAAAGCCCTTCCTGCCGGAATTGCGAGGTGGGAAGAATGGCAGCGATATCGCCTTCCTCGAGATAGGCGAATGTCTCGCCTGCGCCCGGCGTCACTAGGTAACATCCCCGAACGAGGGTATCGATGGCGGTGCCCGAGGTCGGGAGAGGGACCGCGAGCGTGTGAGCTTTCCACGGCACTGGAGGCATGGCATGTAGTGCCAATAGGGGGGCACTGCCGGGTGCGTCCTCGGTGATACGTTGAGAGGCCGTGGGTGTGGCGACGGCATTGCCATCTTCGAGTAGTCGTTCGAGTGAGCAATGCAGCGCGTTGGCCAGCGCGATGAGTCGCTCATGTCCGACCTGCTTGATGGTGCCGGATTCCCAATAGGAAATCGTGACGTCCGATACGCCGACACGTCTGGCCAAGGCGGCCTTGCTCAAGCCGGCGTATATCCTTAGCTGCTTGATTCGGGGTCCCAGTGCGTCCATGTAGACATCTCGCCATGAGGTTAACGCTTTAGCATATCCAGCCAATACCAAAGTATGTTTCGGGTTGGGGGTTATGACCAGAATGCAGTGCGCATGCCGGAACCGTGTTGCAGCATGGGGAAGGATAGAATGAGGAAGAAAAGAGCGCCGGCCGTTCCGGAGAACAGCCTGGTGGCGCAAAGAAAAGCTCGTTTCACTGAAGATGCCACACGGCACAGGACAGCCGAAGCTGCCTGACGCCGTTAGCGTGCGCGTGGCACTTTCGCTGAGAAAAGACCACGCGTGTCGGGAGCGAAACATCGCCTGCCCGAGCGCTGCCATTATAGGCAGTCGGCCTTTGCGTAATAAGAGGGTACAATCGAAAACTAGTGTTTCTAAATTGGAAACTGGTAGTCGGAGTATCTTCAACATGACGACACTGGATGCATTGCGTGTCTTCGTCGAGGTCGTTCGTGCGGGCAGTTTTACCGCCGCGGCGCGGCGTCTGAGTATCTCCAAGTCGTTGGCTTCCAAGCGTGTGGCTGCACTCGAGGATGAGTTAAGCGTCAGTCTACTCAATCGCTCGACGCGTTCGCTGCGCCTTACGGAAGCTGGACAGATCTATTACGAGCATGGGTTGCGGGTCATCGAGGAGTTGCAGACGGCGGAGGCGCAGGTCCAGTCGGTGACGTCGCAACCTCGGGGGCAACTCAAGGTCAGTGCCCAGGTGAGCTTCGGCTTTATGTACTTGGCAGAGCCGACCACCGCCTTCATGCGCCGCTATCCCGAGATGTCGGTGGAAATCCTGCTCGAGGATCAGCGATTCGAGCCCATCGACGACTCGGTGGACCTGGCCATTCGCATGGGGCCGATGCCGCCATCGAGCCTGGTATCGCGCCCGCTGTGCAAGGTGGTCTATGGCTTGTACGCCGCGCCGGATTACCTGGCCCGTGTCGGACGGCCGCTGCATCCCAAGGACATCGCCGAGTTCGATACAGTGTTCTACGGCAATTACGACCTAGGTGCTCACTGGCGCTTTTCGCTCAATGGACAGCCGCTGGATATAGAGCCCAATTCGCGTCTGGTAATCAATAATCTGCTGGGTGTGGTCGAAGCGGCAAAGGCGGGGTTTGGCTTGGCCTATCTGCCTACATTCGCGGCGCGCGCGGCAGTGGAGGAGGGGCAGCTGACCCCACTCTTGCAGCCGTATTGGAATGAGCACGGCAGCATGTTGGTGTTGTTTCGTTCGCGCAAATACCTGCCTGACAAGACTCGCGCCTACCTGGATTTCATTACGGAGTGGTTTCGCGAGCACCTGGCCTTGTGAAGAAGACGTCGACGGTGCTGATGCCGGGGAGGTGCATGCGTATAATGTCCCCCATCGTCAGTCACCAATGATCGGGAACTTCATGACCGTACGTACACGTATTGCGCCGTCGCCGACCGGCGATCCCCATGTCGGCACGGCCTATATCGCGCTGTTCAACCTATGTTTCGCGCGTCAGCACGGCGGGCAGTTCATCCTCCGTATCGAGGATACGGACCGGATGCGTTCGACGGCCGAGTCGGAGCAGATGATCCTCGACTCTCTGCGCTGGCTGGGGCTCGAATGGGATGAAGGTCCGGATATCGGTGGCCCTCATGGCCCGTATCGGCAGAGCGAGCGTGTCGACATCTATACGCAATATGCACAGCAGTTGCTCGACACCGGGCATGCGTTCAAGTGCTATCGGACCAGCGAGGAACTCGATGAGCTGCGTGAGACACGCAAGGCGGCGGGGCTGCACCTGGCGCTCAAGCCCGCCGACCTGGCGCTTAGCGATGGAGAAGTCGCGCGTCGCGAGCGCGAACAGTGGCCTTACGTGGTGCGCATGAAGGTACCCAGCGAGGGCAGTTGCATCGTCAGCGACATGCTGCGGGGTGAGATCGAAGTCGATTGGGCGCAGGTCGATGCCCAGATCCTGCTCAAGTCTGATGGCATGCCAACGTATCACCTTGCCAATGTCGTCGACGACCATCTGATGGGCATCACGCATGTCATGCGCGGTGAGGAGTGGATCAACTCGGCACCCAAGCACAAGCTGCTGTATGAGTACTTCGGTTGGTCGATGCCGACGCTGTGCCATATGCCATTGCTGCGCAACCCGGACAAGTCGAAGCTGTCCAAGCGCAAGAACCCGACCTCGATCAATTATTATCGGCACATGGGCTTTTTGCCGCAGGCGGTGACCAACTATTTGGGCCGCATGGGGTGGTCCATGCCCAACGACCGCGAGAAATTCACCCTCGAAGAGATGATGGCAAACTTCGATATCCAGCGTGTGTCGCTGGGGGGGCCGGTGTTCGATCTAGAGAAGCTCACTTGGCTCAATGGGGTCTATATCCGCGAGGATCTGGACGATGCTGCCTTGCTGCAGGCCCTGAGAGAGTGGGCCTTCAATGAAGAGTACGTCAGTCAAATTCTGCCGCAGGTACGTCCGCGAATCTCGACACTCTCCGATGTCATGCCGTTGGCCGGGCATTTCTTTTCGGGGGTGCCGCCGCTCGAGGCGTCCAGTTTCGAGGGCATTAAGCTCGAGAATGAGGACTTGCTCAAGTTACTGCAGTTTTTGACCTGGCGACTGGAAGGCGTTTCCAGTTGGCACAAGGAAGCCTTGCTCGACGAGGTCAAGTTCCTGGCCGAGGCGTTCAATATGAAGATGAAAGCGTTTCTGGCACCGGTCTTCATCGCCGTTACGGGGAGCGCGACTTCTACCTCGGTGCTGGATGCCATGGCGATTCTCGGTTCGGACATGACACGGGCACGCTTGCGCCATGCCATCGAGGTGCTGGGGGGTATCTCCAAGAAGCAGACCAAACGCTTCGAGAAGGAATATCGGGAGCTGTAAGCTCCCGGGCTTCGCCCGGAGCTGGAAGAGCGGCGCTGCGCGCCTGGAAGAGGGAAGAAAACTCCAGAGACTGTCTTCCTTCTTCCTTCTTCCTTCTTCCTTCTCAACAGCTATTGACGAATCTCGGCGTTATCAGTATTCTACGCACCGTCTTGAAGCGCGGGGCCTTAGCTCAGATGGGAGAGCGCAACACTGGCAGTGTTGAGGTCAGCGGTTCGATCCCGCTAGGCTCCACCAAGCATCAAGACAATGCGTCCCATTCGTCTAGTGGTCCAGGACACCGCCCTTTCACGGCGGTAACAGGGGTTCAAACCCCCTATGGGACGCCACCCTTGCCCACAGTAGTGGCGATATCAGAGACGCTGAAGCGTCTTTTTTTGTGTCTGCTTCTCGTTCGCCATTAGACGTTTTTATACGTTTTTCCCCTTGACACCTCCGGAATTTTGTCCACTGCCGTGTCGTAACCCTTTTCGTGTTGTGTATAACGCCGGATGAGGCCCCTCATGCTGCGCGCTATTGAAAAATATTCGATTTTTCAATCACTTATAGAAGGTTAAAAATTAACCGATTTGAGCGTAACCGCCTTGTCATGGTGTTCCTGGCGAACTACCGAAAGGTTTTGAACAGGTTTATCCACAGAAAGTGTGGAAAACGCCCAGCGGCGTCAGGGGCAGAAGAACAAGGCTGTGGGAGCGGGAGGTTTTAGGGGCGGGAAGACGCGGAGTCAAACGCAACGGACCGCCCTGAAGGCGGTCCGTGATGCTTGCGTGCAGTAACCTGTCCGGGAGTATCTCGGTTGGGTTGTGGCTAGCAAGTTACTTGGTTGGATAGTCCCGCTGGGAATGACCTATATAGAGCTGACGCGGGCGGCTGATGCGATAGCTGCCGCTGATCATCTCGTTCCAGTGGGAAGTCCAGCCAATCGTACGGGCCATGGCGAAGATGACGGTAAACATGTTGGTCGGAATGCCGATCGCCTTGAGGATGATGCCCGAATAGAAGTCGACGTTTGGATAGAGCTTACGCTCGATGAAATAGTCGTCTTCCAATGCGATCTGCTCGAGCCGCTTGGCGATCTTGAGCTGCGGGTCGTCAGCCATGCCGAGTTCGCCCAGCACCTCGTCGCAGGTTTCCTTCATGACTTTGGCGCGCGGGTCGAAATTGCGATAGACGCGGTGGCCAAAGCCCATCAGCTTGAACGGATCATCCTTGTCCTTGGCGCGGTCGATGAAACGCTGGATGTTCTCCTCGGACTCATCACCGATCTCATCGAGCATGTTGAGCACGGCTTCGTTGGCACCACCGTGAGCCGGACCCCATAGTGCGGCGATGCCGGCACTGATGCAGGCGAAGGGGTTGGCACCGGTCGAACCTGCTAGACGAACCGTCGAGGTGGAGGCGTTCTGTTCATGGTCGGCATGCAGCATGAAGATCCGGTCCATGGCCTTGGCGAAAACCGGGTTGACCACGTAGCTTTCACACGGGTTGCCGAACATCATGTAGAGGAAGTTCTCCGCGTAATCCAGGTCATTGCGCGGATAATTGAATGGCTGGCCTATGTTGTATTTGTGGCACATTGCGGCCAGGGTCGGCATCTTGGCGATCAGGCGAATCGCGCTGACGCGGCGCTCTTCTTCTTTGGTGATGTCCAGATTGTCGTGGTAGAAGGCGGCCAGGCCACCGACGACGCCGCACAGGATCGCCATCGGATGAGCGTCGCGACGGAAGCCCTTGAAGAAGTTGACGAGTTGTTCGTGGACCATGGTGTGATTTCTCACGGTGGCCGCGAAGTCGTCGTATTGTGCCTTGCTGGGGAGCTCTCCGAACAACAGTAGATAACAGAGTTCGACGTAATTGGAGTGCTCGGCGAGTTGGCCGATGGGGTAGCCGCGATGGAGAAGAACGCCTGCAGCACCATCGATGTAGGTGATGCCTGATTCGCAGGAGGCGGTGGCGACGAAGCCCGGGTCGTATGTGAACAGACCTTCACTGGTCAGGCCGCGGACGTCGATCACATCAGGCCCGACGGTGCCGGAGTAGACAGGGAACTCGATCGTCTTGTCCAACCCTTCTACCGTCAACTGCGCTTTCCTGTCAGCCATTATGGCCTCCTCTTTATACCTAAGTCTTTGTCTTGCTTGCCATGCCAGCGAAAATAATGCGCCTACTATAGAACCACGCGGTGGATTGTCAATTGGGCCTAGGGCGCCTGTGACCATGGCGCCGCCGCGCATGGTGTGTCCTGACGTGGCGATAGAAAGGGGGCGAGCAAGGTTTTCACCCGGAAGTGTTACCCTATTTGACGCGTCCATGCGGATGGCTGCAAGGGCTATCTCATTTGTCATGACATCCCCCGGTCCTTATAATCTTAACCCGCGCGACTGGCAGGAGCATGGCTTGGTCATGTAAGCCCTCGACCAAGGCCTCCCCCTCAAACCACCGCCCGCACCGGGTACAGCCCTAGCCGCTGGCGGGCCAAGAGAGTGTGATGAGCCGTGAATAGCAAAAGACCCGTAAACTTAGACCTGACGACTATAAAATTTCCACTTCCCGCATTGACCTCCATTGCCCACCGCATTACCGGTGTCATCCTCTTCGTGGGATTGATCTTCGGTTTCTGGGCCCTCGACGCGTCACTGTCGTCTCCCGAAGGATTCGAAGCAGTGCGTGACACCCTCGCCAACAACGTACTCGCCAAACTGATTGCTTGGGGATTGCTCTCGGCGCTGGGCTTCCACTTCGTGGCCGGCATCAAGCACCTGCTGATGGATGCAGGTATTGGCGTGGATCTCGAGGGCGGATATCGCAAGGCGCAGATCACGGTCGTGATCAGTGCCATCTTGGTGGTTCTGGCAGGAGTCTGGGTATGGTAACCAATATCACGAACCTCGGTCGTAGCGGCCTGTCCGATTGGCTGATCCAGCGAGTCTCGGCCATCATTCTGGCAGTCTATGCCGTATTCATGGTCCTGTATCTACTGTTCCATCCGGGGCTTGATTACGCCACGTGGAGCGGTCTCTTCTCGCAGACCTGGATGCGCATCTTTTCTCTGCTGGCCTTTATTTCCATCGCGGCGCACGCATGGGTCGGCTTGTGGACGGTGTCCACCGACTATCTCAAGCAGGCGGGTGCACGCTTTGCATTTCAAGCGGTCGTCATGCTGGCCATCTTTGTTTTTCTGGTGTGGGGCGTTCAAGTCCTTTGGGGAGCCTAATCCATGTCCAATATGCGTAGCCTGACATTCGACGCAATCATCATCGGTGGCGGTGGCTCCGGCCTGCGTACCGCGCTCGAGCTGGCCAAGTCCGGCAAGAAGACCGCGGTGCTTTCCAAGGTCTTTCCGACGCGCTCGCACACCGTCTCCGCCCAAGGCGGCATCACCTGCGCCATCGCCAGCGCCGATCCCAATGACGATTGGCGCTGGCACATGTACGACACCGTCAAGGGCGGTGACTATATCGCCGACCAGGATGCCACTGAGTACTTGTGTTCCGAAGGCCCCAAGGCGGTTTTCGAGCTAGAACACATGGGGTTGCCGTTCTCGCGTTTCGATAACGGCCGCATCTATCAGCGCCCCTTCGGCGGTCAGTCCAAGGACTTCGGCAAGGGCGGCCAGGCCGCGCGTACATGTGCCGCTGCCGACCGTACCGGCCATGCGCTGCTACATACGCTGTATCAGAACAACCTGAAAAATAACACCGTGTTTCTGAATGAATGGTATGCGGTGGACCTGGTGAAAAATGCCGATGGCGATGTAGTGGGCTGTATCGCCATGTGCATCGAAACCGGTGAACTCGTGCATATCAAGTCCAAGGCCACGGTGCTGGCGACCGGTGGCTCGGGCCGCATCTACGCGTCAACGACCAATGCGCTGACCAATACCGGCGATGGTATCGGCATGGCGCTTCGCGCTGGCTTCTCCATGCAGGATATGGAGATGTGGCAGTTCCACCCCACCGGTATTTACGGGGCCGGAGTCCTGGTCACCGAAGGCTGTCGTGGCGAGGGCGGCTATCTGATCAACAAGGATGGCGAGCGCTTCATGGAGCGCTACGCGCCGAACGCCAAGGATCTGGCCGGCCGCGATGTCGTGGCTCGCGCCATGGTCATGGAAATCCTTGAAGGGCGTGGTTGTGGCGAAAACGGTGACCACGTCATGCTCAAGCTCGATCACTTGGGTGAGGAGGTTCTGGGTAAGCGTCTGCCGGGTATCGTCGAGCTATCCAAGACCTTCGCCCATGTCGATCCCGCCACAGACCCGATTCCGGTCGTGCCGACGTGCCATTACATGATGGGTGGCGTGCCGACCAACGTCCACGGCCAGGCGATCATGCAGGACGCCGATGGCAACGATCAGATCGTCAACGGGCTGTTCGCCTGTGGCGAGGCGGCATGTGTGTCCGTGCACGGTGCCAACCGTCTGGGCGGCAATTCACTGCTAGACTTGGTGGTTTTCGGACGTGCCGCCGGCATGTTCATCGAAGAAGCGCTCAATGAGGGGGTCGATTACCTCGAGGCGGCTCAGTCCGATATCGACAGTGCCATGGCCCGCCTCAACCGCTGGGATGAATCGAGCGGTGGCGAGGCAATTCCTGAGCTGCGTGCAGAACTTCAGGAGGTCATGCAGAACGATTTCGGTGTTTTTCGCCAGGAAGACACCATGCAGGAGGGCGTCAAGAAACTGGCCGATCTCCGCGAGCGTATCGGTAATGCGCATCTGGCCGATAAATCCAATGCCTTCAACACCGCGCGTGTCGAAGCATTGGAGCTCGACAATCTGCTCGAGGTGGCGGAAGCCACGGCAATCTCCGCTTTGGACCGCAAGGAAAGCCGCGGCGCGCATTCGCGCTACGACTATCCGGATCGCGACGACGCCAATTGGCTCAAGCACTCCATGTACTTCCCGGTCGAGAAGCGGCTTGGGCAGCGTGACGTGAACTTTGCGCCAAAGACCGTCGAGACCTTCGAGCCGAAAATTCGCACCTACTAAGGGGTTGTCCAAGATGTCTATGCTTCAGATATCCATTTATCGCTACAACCCGGAAACCGACTCCGTGCCCTATATGCAGGAGTTCGAGCTGGACACGCAGGGCCGCGACATCATGGTTCTCAATGCACTTGAAATGATCAAGCAGCAGGATAGTTCCATGGCGTACCGGCGTAGCTGCCGCGAAGGGGTTTGCGGTTCCGATGGCATGAACATGAACGGCAAGAATGGCTTGGCTTGCGTCACGCCGTTGTCCGAGGTGATCAAGGACAACAAGCTGGTGCTGCGTCCACTGCCCGGTTTGCCGGTTATTCGTGATCTGGTGGTCGATATGGGGATGTTCTACAAGCAGTACGAGAGCATCCAGCCTTATCTGCAAAACGATACCGCTGCGCCGGCCACCGAGCGCTTGCAGTCACCGGAAGAGCGCGAAAAACTCGATGGGCTTTATGAGTGCATCCTGTGCGCCTGCTGCTCTACGGCTTGCCCCTCTTTCTGGTGGAATCCGGACAAGTTCGTGGGGCCAGCGGGCTTGCTACAGGCTTATCGCTTCCTTGCCGATTCGCGTGATACCGCAACGAGCGAGCGCCTGGCGCGGCTTGAGGATCCGTTTAGCCTGTTCCGGTGCCGTGGCATCATGAATTGCGTGGCGGTGTGTCCTAAAGGGCTCAATCCGACGCGTGCGATTGGCAAGATTCGTGAGATGTTACTGTCTAATGCCACTTAAATCGCGCCGCGTGGCTTGTTATCATTGGCAACAAGCTTCTTCCTGCGACATGCCGTCGCAGGAGGCCGGTCCAACGATCGCCGTTAGCCGGTGCCCTGCGCACCGGCTTTTGACGATAAGTGGACCCTAGCATCGCGTGTGACGCCAACCTGTTCCCGCAGGTCCCAAGTGACGCCGGCACGTCCGGGCGTGCCAGCGCCAAGAACACCCATCAGTGCATAGGGTGATTAAGAAATGCAAGAAGGCATAATGGAGTTGATGTGGCGCACTTCCCATGTCAGCGGCGGCAACGCCCACTACGTGGAAGCGCTCTACGAGCAATATCTCGTCGAGCCCTCTGAGGTTCCCGACGAATGGCGTAACTATTTCGATCAGTTACCTCGTCCGGAAGGCGCCCCCTCTCACGACGTTCCTCTCAGTCCGATTCGTGATCAGTTCTATCAGTTGGCGCAAAACCAGCGTGGCAAACCCGCCGCCGGTGTCGCCGACAGCAGCGAGAACAAGAAGCAGGTCAAGGTTCTCCAGCTGATCAACGCATACCGCTTTCGCGGCCATCAGCGTGCCGATATCGACCCGCTGGGGCTGCGCAGCCCGACGCCAATTCCTGATCTGGATCTTTCCTTCCATCAGCTGACCGACGCTGACATGGAGACGTCCTTCCAGACCGGCTCGCTGTTCCTGGGCAAGGATCAAGCCTCGCTCAAGGAAATCGTCGACGTCCTGGAGAAGACGTACTGCCGCAGCATTGGCTGCGAGTTCATGCATATCGTTGACACCGACGAAAAGCGTTGGCTGCAGCAACGCTTCGAATCGGTGCGCTCCAAGCCGGACTACAGCATCGATGTGCGCAAGCACATCCTCGAGCGTTTGACGGCTGCCGAGGGATTGGAAACTTATCTCGCGTCCAAGTACCCAGGCACCAAACGCTTCGGGCTGGAAGGCGGCGAGACGTTTATCCCGATGGTTGACGAAATCATCCAGCGCACTGGTAACTATGGCACCAAGGAAGTCGTTATCGGCATGGCGCACCGGGGTCGCCTCAACCTGCTGGTCAACTTGCTGGGCAAGAGTCCGTCGGAACTGATCGACGAGTTCGACGGCAAGAAAGTCATCCAGCAAGGCTCGGGGGATGTGAAGTACCACCAGGGCTTCAGTTCCAACGTCATGACCGAGGGTGGCGAGGTCCACTTGGCCTTGGCGTTCAACCCCTCGCATCTCGAGATCGTCACGCCGGTGGTCGAAGGGTCCGTGCGTGCCCGCCAGGACCGCCGCGAAGACGGCGAGGGTGCCAAGGTACTGCCGATCGTCGTTCATGGTGATGCCGCTCTCGCCGGCCAAGGCGTGGTCATGGAGACATTCCAGATGTCCCAGCTCCGTGGCTACAAGACCGGCGGTACCGTGCATATCGTCATTAACAACCAGGTCGGCTTCACCACATCACGAGCCGATGACGCACGTTCCACGGAATACTGCACCGATATCGCCAAGATGGTCCAGGCACCGATCTTCCACGTGAACGGCGACGATCCCGAGGCGGTGGTGCATGCCACCCAGGTGGCCGTCGATTATCGTTACCAGTTCAACAAGGACGTGGTGATCGATCTCGTCTGCTATCGCAAGCGCGGCCACAACGAGGCTGACGAGCCTTCCGGCACCCAGCCGCTGATGTACCAGAAGATCAAGTCGCACAAGAGTTCGCGTGAGCTTTATGTGGCGCGCTTGGTGCAAGAGGGCATGATCAGCGACGACGAAGCGGCCGCCATGGTCGAGAAGTATCGCGATGATCTTGTGGCAGGCAATCACGTTGCCAATGCGCTGGTCAAGGAGCCCAATACCGAGCTATTCGTCGACTGGACGCCTTATCTAGGGCACACGTGGACTGGTGATGCCGATACGTCGATCGACATGACGCGTATGCAGGCGCTTGCCGACAAAATGTGCGCAGTCCCCGAGGAAGTCGAGGTACAGCGCCAGGTGGCCAAGATCTACGAGGATCGCCGCAAGATGGCCGCTGGTGATCTGGCTATCAACTGGGGCTTCGGCGAGACGCTGGCGTATGCCACCTTGCTGGATGAAGGCCATCCGATACGCCTGACGGGCCAAGATACAGGACGCGGCACTTTCTCTCATCGTCATGCCGTCGTGCATAACCAGAAAGACGGTTCGACTTATGTGCCGCTGGAGTACATCAAGGAAGACCAGCCAAATTTCACCATCCGCGATTCTTTCCTTTCCGAGGAAGCGGCACTCGCGTTTGAGTACGGGTATTCCACGACCACACCCAAGGCCTTGATCATTTGGGAAGCCCAGTTCGGTGACTTCACCAATGGGGCACAGGTGGTGATCGACCAGTTCATTTCCTCCGGTGAGACCAAGTGGGGACGGCTTTGCGGGCTTACCATGCTGCTGCCGCACGGCTATGAAGGGCAGGGACCCGAGCACTCCTCGGCGCGTCTCGAGCGCTTCCTGCAACTGTGCGCCGAGCACAACATGCAGGTCTGCATGCCGACCACGCCGGCCCAGATATTCCACCTTCTGCGCCGACAGGTGATTCGTCCGCTGCGCAAGCCGCTGGTGATCATGTCACCGAAGAGCCTGCTGCGTCACAAGGAAGCAACCTCGACGCTGGAAGATCTGGCCAATGGCCGCTTCGAAATGGTGCTGCCGGATCAAGGCAAGCTCGACACGGAGAGTGTCAAGCGCGTGGTGTTGTGCTCGGGCAAGGTCTACTACGATCTGGTGAGCTATCGTGCCGAGAATGGCAACGACGATGTTGCGATCGTGCGTTTGGAACAGGTCTATCCTTTCCCCAAGGAAGAACTGTACGAGGTCTTCAAGACCTATTCGAACCTCGAACAGGTCGTTTGGTGTCAGGAAGAACCGCTCAACCAGGGCGCCTGGTATCAAAGCCAGCATCACATGCGTCTGGTGGCCGATATGGTGCAGGAAGGCTTGGGGCGCGATCTGAAGTTTGCGGGGCGTCCGGCATCTGCCGCACCGGCATCCGGCTACATGTCCGTCCATGTTGAACAGCAGCGTCAGCTGGTGGAAGACGCCATTACTGGCTGAGGCGTTCCATCGGGATCGAGAGAAAACACTAAGGAAACGACATGGCTACTGAGATCAAAGCGCCGAATTTCCCGGAATCCGTTGCCGAGGGCACCATCGCCACTTGGCACAAGAAGGTCGGTGATAGCGTTGAACGTGATGAGCTGATTGTCGAGATCGAGACGGACAAGGTCGTTCTCGAAGTCGTGGCACCGGACGCCGGTACCGTGACCGAAATCAAGGTGGAAGAAGGCGATACGTGCGATTCTGAGCAGGTGCTCGGAATGCTGGGCGCCGCGAGTGAAAGTGGCGGAGAAAAGCCTGCCGAGGACTCGAAAAAAGAGAAAAAAGAAGAGACCAGCGAGAAGCAGGACGCGGCAGCAGCCAAGTCCGACGATGCCAAGTCGGCGGCGTCTGGCAACCAGTATGACGTCAAGGCGCCCAGCTTCCCGGAATCCGTCCAGGAAGGGACCGTGGCCACCTGGCACAAGCAGGTCGGTGAAGCGGTGAAGCGTGACGATATCCTTGCGGACATCGAGACCGACAAGGTAGTGCTCGAAGTCGTCGCCCCGGCCAATGGCGCCCTCAGCGAGATCAAGGTGCAAGAAGGCGAGCAGGTCGAGTCCGAAGCGGTGCTCGCATTGTTCGCCGAAGGCGCCGGCGGTGATGCCGCGGGCGGTGAGGCTTCCGCATCTGGCGATACGGCGAGCGAGTCGAAAGACACCGGCAGTGATGAGAAGGTCGGTGACAAGATCCTTGCGCCGGCAGCACGCAAGCTGGTCGCCGAGCATGACCTGGATGCCAGTAAGATCGAAGGCACCGGCAAGGGCGGTCGCATCCTCAAGGAAGATGTCCAGAAGGCCGTCAAGGACAGTTCCGCCAAGAAGAGCGCCAAACCCGAGGGCGGCAAACCCGAGGGCGGCGACGTCAAGGCTGCCGCAGCGCCGGCACCCGCCGTCGAGGGTGATCGTCCAGAGCAACGCGTGCCGATGAGCCGTTTGCGCCAGACCATCGCCAAGCGTCTGGTGCAGGCACAGCAGACCGCCGCCATGCTGACCACCTATAACGAGGTGGACATGAGTGCGGTGATGAATCTGCGCAGTCAGTACAAGGAAACCTTCCTCAAGGCGCACGATACCAAGCTCGGTTTCATGGGCTTCTTCGTCAAGGCGTGTACCGAGGCGCTCAAGCGTTTCCCCGACGTGAACGCGTCGATCGATGGCAGCGATATCGTCTATCACGGCTATCAGGACATCGGTGTCGCCGTGTCCACGCCGCGTGGCCTGGTCGTACCGGTGCTGCGTGATACCGACAGCATGAAACTTGCCGATGTCGAGAAGAGCATCGTCGACTTCGGCGAGCGCGGTCGTGACGGCAAGATCGGCATCGAAGACATGCAGGGTGGCACCTTTACCATCACCAACGGCGGTATCTTCGGGTCGCTGCTGTCGACACCGATCATCAATCCGCCGCAGACAGCGATTCTGGGTATGCACAAGATCCAGGAGCGTCCGATGGCCGTCGACGGCAAGGTCGAGATTCGTCCGATGATGTATCTCGCTATCTCCTATGACCACCGCATGATTGACGGCAAGGACGCGGTGCAATTCCTGGTCACGATCAAGGAACTGCTCGAAGATCCCGCACGTTTCTTGCTCGACGTGTGATGGCTGTCGCCGAACAATGTGTTGCGACTAATTAACTGAATTCGAACAGGATGATTTCATGGCCGATAAATTCGATGTGATCGTTATTGGTGCCGGGCCTGGCGGGTACGTGGCGGCCATTCGCGCTGCTCAAATGGGCTTGAAGACCGCGTGCGTCGAGAAGTGGGTCAACAAGGAAGGCAAGACCGTTCACGGCGGTACTTGCCTGAACGTGGGCTGCATTCCTTCCAAGGCTTTGCTGGAAACCTCTCACAAGTTTGTCGAAGCCCGCGATCATTACGCGGAGATCGGCATCGAGGTGGGCGAGCCGACCCCCAACATCGCCAAGATGCAGGAGTTCAAGGAAAGCGTCATCGCCAAGAACGTGGGCGGCATCAGCGCGCTGTTCAAGGCCAACGGCGTCACGGCGCTGGAAGGCGCCGGTAAGGTCGTCTCCGACAAGCAGGTCGAAGTCACCGGTCAAGATGGCGAGACGGCCACCTATGATGCCGAGAACATCGTGATTGCTTCCGGCTCTGTGCCGGTCGATATCCCGCCGACGCCTTTGACCGAGGGCTTGATCGTCGATTCCAGCGGTGCGCTCGAGTTCGACGAGGTGCCCAAGCGTCTCGGTGTGATCGGTGCCGGTGTCATCGGCCTCGAATTGGGCAGTGTCTGGAATCGCCTGGGCAGTGAAGTCACGGTCCTCGAGGCGATGGACGCCTTCCTGCCGATGGTCGACCAGGACATTGCCAAGGAAGGCCAGAAGCTGTTCAAGAAGCAGGGCATGGACATCAAGATGGGGGCTCGCGTGACGGGCTCCGAGATCAAGGACAAGGAAGTCGTTGTCAAGTATTCCGACGCTAACGGCGAGCAGGAGCAGACCTTCGACAAGCTGATCGTGTGTGTGGGACGTCGTCCCTACACCGAGGGCATTCTCAGCGATGATGTCGGTATCAAGCTCGACGAGCATGGTTTCGTGTTCGTCGATGATCAGTGCCGCACCAACGTACCGGGTGTCTACGCCGTCGGTGACGTGGTACGTGGTCCAATGCTGGCGCACAAGGGGTCCGAAGAGGGGGTGATGGTCGCCGATATCATCGCCGGGCACAAAGCCGAGATGAATTACGACGCTATCCCCAGCGTGATCTATACCGCCCCGGAAATCGCCTGGGTTGGCATGAGCGAGCAGGACGCGAAAGACGCCGGCATCGAGGTCAAGACGGGCTCCTTCCCGTTCTCGGCCAACGGACGCGCGCTGGCCAACAATGCGTCGGAAGGCATGGCCAAGGTCATTGCCGATGCCGAAACCGACCGCGTTCTGGGATTGCATATCATCAGTCAACATGCCGGGGAGCTCATCGCGCAAGGCGTCATCGCCATGGAATTCGGCTCCAGCGCTGAAGACCTGGCATTGACTTGCTACGCGCATCCGAGCACCTCGGAAGCCGTGCACGAAGCGGCGTTGGCGGTGGATGGCCACGCCATTCATATGGCCAACCGCAAGAAGCGCAAATAAGCGTTTCGACGAGCGTTTCAGTGTAGAGACGCGTCGCTCCCGCTTAGGCGGGAGCGAACAGGGGTAGCGGTGGCCTGAGGCTGTAAAAGCTCGAGGCCATCGCTACCATTCGAGTCACATGCAACCAATGGCATGACACGATGAACCTTCACGAGTATCAGAGCAAACAGTTGTTTGCCGATTATGGTCTACCGGTGTCCAAGGGTTTCGCCGTGGATACCCCCGAAGAAGCTGCCGATGCGTGCAAGAAGATTGGCGGTGATAAGTGGGTCGTCAAGGCCCAGGTTCACGCAGGTGGCCGTGGCAAGGCGGGCGGCGTCAAGCTGGTCGAAAGCGTCGAGGATGCCAAGGCGTTCGCTGAAAAATGGCTGGGCGAGAACCTGGTGACCTTCCAGACCGATGAGAAGGGCCAACCGGTCACCAAGATCCTGGTCGAAGACTGCACCGATATCGCCAACGAGCTTTATCTGGGCGCCGTCGTCGATCGCGGCACGCGGCGTATCGTTTTCATGGCCTCCACCGAAGGCGGCGTGGAAATCGAGAAGGTCGCCGAAGAAACGCCCGAGAAGATTCTCAAGGCCGAAGTCGATCCGCTGGTCGGTGCTCAGCCGTACCAGGCGCGTGAACTGGCGTTCGACCTGGGTCTGGAAGGCGCACAGATCAAGCAGTTCACCAAGATCTTCCTGGGCCTGGCTAAGCTGTTCGAAGAAAAAGACCTCGCGCTGCTCGAGATCAACCCGCTGGTAATCAACAACAGCGGCGACCTGCACTGCCTGGATGCCAAGATCGGCCTCGATGGCAATGCGCTGTATCGTCATCCCGATCTGCAAGCCATGCGCGACCCGTCTCAGGAAGACGAACGTGAGGCGCACGCTCAGGCGTGGGAACTCAACTACGTCGCTCTGGAAGGCAATATCGGTTGCATGGTCAATGGCGCCGGCCTGGCCATGGGGACCATGGACATTATCAAGCTCAACGGCGGGCAGCCGGCCAACTTCCTGGACGTTGGCGGTGGTGCCACCGAAGAGCGCGTGGGCGAAGCCTTCAAGATCATCCTCTCCGACGATTCCGTGAAAGCCGTTCTGGTCAATATCTTCGGCGGCATCGTGCGTTGCGACATGATTGCCGAGGGCATCATCGGTGCCGTCGAGCAGGTCGGTGTCAACGTGCCGGTCGTGGTGCGTCTCGAAGGCAACAACGCCGAGCTGGGTGCCGAGAAATTGGCCTCCAGCGGACTGAACATCATCGCTGCTACCAGCTTGACCGACGCGGCCCAGCAGGTCGTCAAAGCAGCGGAGGGCAAGTAATGAGTATCCTGATCGACAAAAGCACCAAGGTCATCTGCCAAGGCTTCACCGGTGGCCAGGGGACCTTCCACTCCGAGCAGGCGATTGCCTACGGCACTCAGATGGTGGGTGGCGTGACGCCAGGCAAGGGTGGCCAGACGCACCTCGGCCTGCCGGTGTTCAACACTGTCAAGGAAGCCGTCGACACGACCGGTGCCGAAGCCTCCGTGATCTACGTGCCCGCGCCGTTCTGCAAGGATTCCATCCTTGAGGCCGCCAATGCCGGCATCAAGCTGATCGTGTGCATCACCGAGGGAATTCCGACCCTCGATATGCTCGACGTCAAGGCCAAGTGCGACGAGTTGGGCGTGTGCCTGATCGGGCCGAACTGCCCGGGGGTGATCACGCCGGGCGAGACCAAGATCGGCATCATGCCGGGGCATATCCACAAGTCCGGCAAGGTCGGCATCGTATCGCGCTCCGGCACCTTGACCTATGAAGCCGTCAAGCAGACCACCGATCATGGATTCGGCCAGTCCACTTGCGTGGGCATCGGCGGCGACCCGATCCCGGGATCCACCTTCATCGACATGCTCGAGATGTTCGAGAAGGACCCGCAGACCGAAGCCATCGTGATGATCGGCGAGATCGGCGGCACGGCGGAAGAAGAAGCCGCAGCATACGTCAAGGAGCATGTCTCAAAGCCGGTGGTCTCCTATATCGCCGGTGTAACGGCGCCTCCGGGCAAGCGCATGGGCCACGCCGGTGCCATCATCGCTGGTGGCAAGGGTACGGCGGACGAGAAGTTCACCGCGCTCGAGTCTGCAGGCGTCAAGACCGTGCGTTCGCTCGCCGAGATCGGCGATGCGCTGAAGGCAGCGACGGGTTGGTAAGTCGCCTCTAGGCCCGGCGGGTCATGGGTCGCCGGCCAGTGAGCATGACGAAGGGCATCCCTACGGGGATGCCCTTCGTCGTTTCAAGTGCTTTATGCAAACGGCCTGCGCTCGCTGCCTTTCTTGAAAACGCGACCGTTCGTAAAAACGTGCAAGTGACTACCGACGCCGGGATAGCAGTTTGACGAAAGCACGTCCCGCCAACGCCAAGAAGACCGGCGCACCAGCGATGAGGTAGAAGTAGTAGGTCACGAAGCGCCAGATGAGCACCGCTGCAGCGGCGCTTTGCTTGCCGATTAACGGCGCCAGCAAGGCAGTGGAGGTCAGTTCGGCACCGCCTGCGCCCCCAGGCAGAAAACTCAACTGTCCTGCCGCCATGGAGAGCATTTGTACCAGGAAGGTCCAAGCCCAATCGACATGGGCATCCAGGCCCTGCACGGCCAGATACAGGACGCTGTAACGCAGCATCCAGTGGGTGCAGCACAGGGCGAAGACCGACAACAAGGTCAGACGAGGCAGGCGTAGCGTCTCGATCAAGGCGTTACGGAAATGCAGCAGGCGGCGAGCGAACCCGAAGCGTGCCTTGCGGCGCACCTTGAACCGCTCGAGCCAGTTGCCGGTGACCTGGAGCAGGCGTCCATAGTGGCGTATGACCAGCCACAGCAGGATGAAGCCGCACACCAGCAGCAACGATGGCAAGCCCACCAGCCAGCCGAGGTTGAGATCGATGGCCTCGATGAGGACATAGAGCGCGACGCCTATCAGCGCGGAAAGAAAGAAGAGCAGGTCAGTCAACTGATCGACGGCGAAGATCGCCGAAGCCTGCGCGGGCCGAACGCCGCGTCGTGCCAGCAAGCCTAGGAGCGTCAGTAAGCCCCCGGTGCCGCCGGGGGTGGCGCAGATGGCAAACTCGGTAGACATCACGATGCCCACTGCGCGCGTCTGACCGAGGTGTCCGGCGCGTCCCGCCAGCAGCAAGCGAAGCCGCAAGGCATTGACGTTCCAGCAGATGACGATCAGCAGCAGCATAAACGCCAGTTGCTGCAAGGGAAATGAGGCGAGTTCACCGAAAAGTGCGCGCCCGCCGAATAACAGCGGGATACTGATGGCCGCCACCAACCCGATAAAAAGCAATATCACCAGGCGCTTCATGCGGCGTGCTGCTCCCTCCGGCGTTGCCCCGTCACCCAATCGTACTTGGTGATAGGGCGACGTCCTTCGTGGATCAGGCGCTCCAGAACCGCGAGCCAGTATGCCTGAACGCTGGCGTGGCGCATGTCCACGGGATGTAGTCCCAGGCGCAGCAGCGGTGCCTGGCGGCTACGCCAGCGCTGCGTTTCGCTGGCCAGGCGTGATAGGCCACGACGCCAGGCGCTACGGGCACTCCATACCAGCCCCGGCGCCTCGAGGCGCATGAAGCTGGGCAGCGTATACAGATGTTGCGGGTCGCTAGTGTAGCAAAAGTCGCGCTGGGCCAGTGCTCGCCGCGCCCCTTGGCTCATGAGCCAGGCTGGCGCCACGAAGCCGGTGAGTGGCCAGCCCTGTGATCGAAAGAGGTCGATGCCTTTGTCCAGGCGCTGTGCCGCCTCATCTTCGTCGAGAGCGTAGAACTCGCCTTCCCAGGTGTAAAAGCGCCGCATGAACCAGTCGCGAGGCGTGCGCGGCGCGGGCGCGTCGTCGCAATGATAATAACCGTGCAAGGCCAATTCATCGCCCATGGCTCGGCGGCGTTGCAAGTGCTCGAGGAAGACGCCGTCGCGGCGGCAGTCGCTGCGATGGTGAAAATCGGGTACCACCAGCCAGGTGATCGGGATCGGACCGTGTCGATGTGCCAGGGCGTCGACCCTGGCCAAGAAGTTGGTGTAGTCGGGCCAGGTTTCCGGCGCGACATCGTGCAGGACGAGGGAAAGGTGGCGATCAGCCATGCTGAAGGCCCTCCGTGTTGACGCGTTGTCCGGTCAATTCACGATAATGCTTCATCAGGCTGGAGACCACGATATCCCAATCGTGATGGCGTTCGACATGCAGGCGGGCACGACGCCCTTGTTCCTCGGGCGCATTGGCGCAGAGTTCGCGCACGGCGCGTGCCATATCGTCCGCCGAGTGGGGTTCACAAAGCAGTCCGCAGCCCAGGGGCACATTCTCGGCTAGGGCGCCGGCGCGTGCCGCGACGACTGGAATGCCACTTGCCATGGCTTCCAGGGCGATCAGACCGAACGTTTCTTGAGTACCGGCATGCAGCAGCATGTCGCTGCTGGCCAACCACTCGGCGACATCGGCGGTGGCCGTGTAGCGGCCGATGACGCTGACGTTGTCAGGAACGCGTTGCGGCATCTGCGGCCCGATCAACAGCAGGTGGTAGCCTTTTCCGAGGCGCCGTGCGGTTTCCAACAGAACCGGCAGGTTCTTCTCGCGCGAGCCGCGCCCTACGAAGATCAGCAGGCGCGTATTGTCGTCGAGGCCCAAGCGCTGGCGACAGGTATCTTGGCGGTGCTGGGGCGAGAAGGTCTGCAAGTCGACCCCCAACGATTGCAGGGCGACATTGTCGAGGCCAAGGCCATTAAGTCTATCGGCGATGACGCGACTCGGCGCGAGGACACGGTTGCAATGCCGGTAGAGGTTTTCGACATAGCGTTTGAGGGCAATGCGCGTCCAGTTCCCGAGACGGTTGCCGATCAGGCGAGGTAGGTCGGAGTGGTAAAATCCCACTATGGGGACGTCCAAGGTCCGGCCGGCATCAAGCGCGGCCCAAGCGGTGACGTAAGGATCGCCGGCCTCGATGAGATCCGGCGCCATCTGAATCAGTTCGCGCCGCCAGCCTTCTCGCCTCAGGGGAAAGCGATACCCTTGGCTGAAGGGGAGCGGTGGCGCGGGAATTTCATGGATGGACTCACTGACTACATGGCGGGTACCGGGAATCACTAGGCTGGATATCACGCCAGGCAGTGTCGCCAAGCGGTTGCGTTTGGCCTCGAGGTAGGTTCGTACTCCACCGCTGGCAGGTGCGTAAAACATCGTGATATCGGTGATATGCAAAGCGTGACTCCTTGAAACCTTCCCGGTTGGTTACGGAGTGACCGCTCGGGCCCTGACGGGCTTGTCGTAGGAATGTCACCGCGCTGTCATGAGATTACGCTGGCACATGCCATGCCTTGCGTCCACTTCTGGTGACGCAAGACATGGCCAGCTTCATGCGGCGGGACGTGCGACCAACGAGCGTGTCGCCTCGACGGCTTCGGCCAGTGCGACCTGAACGCTGTCGCCGAGCTTGTAGCGCGGCTGGCCCTCGATCTGGATACGGCCTTCCTTGTCGTCGATGGCGACCTTGTCGCGTTCACTGTGCATGAATGGTGCCGGAACGAACGCCGTGGCACCATTGGCGGAGAGCCGAACCCGCATGCCGCCACGGTTGATGGCGATGATCTCGGCGTCGAAAACTTCGCCTTTTTCGGCGGAGGGGCCGAGATAGCGCACGTAGAGCCAATCCTTGACGTCACGTTCCGCCATGCGATTCAGGCGCCGCCGCTCGGTGAGCTGCTCGGTCAATGCCTGGCTGGCCTCGGCGGGTGCGCTTTCGCCCTTGAGCACGCGCTTGATCAGGCGGTGATTGACCATGTCGCCGTACTTGCGGATGGGCGATGTCCAGGTGGCGTATGCCGGCAGTCCCAACCCGAAGTGCGGGCCAGGCTGGGCGGACATGTTGGT
Organism: Chromohalobacter sp. 48-RD10; assembly: GCF_029889785.1. Lineage (NCBI taxonomy): Bacteria > Pseudomonadati > Pseudomonadota > Gammaproteobacteria > Oceanospirillales > Halomonadaceae > Chromohalobacter > Chromohalobacter sp. 48-RD10. The sequence goes on from NZ_JARANX010000020.1 coordinate 28,358, forward strand.
ATAGCCCTGGAAACGGCGCAGGCGTGCGTCGAGCCAGGCGTCCTCGCGTGCTTCCAGGGCGCGGCGCAGCTCGCGGTAGCGCGAGAGTTCCAGCAACTGTTCGCGTTCCACGTTGATGTCCTGGGTGGCCAGGAACTCGATCGCCTGATCGGCCTTTTCAGGTTCGAACGCCTGATGCACGTTGAAGATGCCATGGCCCACGTGCGAAGCCAGCAGATCGGCGCAGCAGGCGTTGGCTGCGATCATCGACTCCTCGATCATGCGCTGAGCGGTGCGACGTTCCTCGATACGCACCGCCAGCACGTTGCCCGCGTCATCGACGTCGAAGGCATAATCGGGACGGTCCTTGAACACCAGCGTGTGTTCCTCGCGCCATGCGTTGCGGGCCTCGGTCATCGCGGCCAAGGCCTTGAGCTGCGTGGCCATGGCCTCGTCGGCAGGGGCCCAATCGCCTTGGCCTTCCAGCCAGTCGGAGATCTGGTCATACACTAGACGCGCATGCGAACGGACATTGGCGGCAAAGAAGCGATAGTCGCCGAGAGTGCCGTCGCGCTGGATATCCAATGTGCAGACCAGGGTCGGGCGCTCCTCGCCTTCCTTCAGCGAACACAGCTCGTTGGCCAGTGTTTCCGGCAACATGGTGACGTTCTGGCCCGGCAGATACACCGTGAAGGCGCGGGTCTGCGCTTCCATGTCGACCGGGTCGCCCTCGCGGACGTATGCCGTGGGATCGGCGATCGCCACGCTGAGACGCCAGCCATCTTCGCGTGTCTCGATATGCAGAGCGTCGTCCATATCGCGGGTCTTTTCACCGTCGATGGTGAAAAAGGGTGTCGCGGTCCAGTCCTCGCGCTCGAGACCTTCATCGTGCAGCGGCCACTGCTCGCCGAATTGCGGCGATGCTTGTTCCAGCGCGTGGCGCGCCAGGGTCACGCGCCACGGCACGGCGGGATTGTCGGCCTTGACTACGAGCTCGTCGACTTGGGCGAAGAACCCGCGGTCGTCGGGCTTGAGCGGGTGGCGCACCAAGTGTGCCACGACCCAGTCGCCGTCACCGAGCGTACTTTCGTCGAGCGAG
>NZ_JARANX010000200.1:0-705 GCF_029889785.1 Chromohalobacter sp. 48-RD10
CCAGGACGCAGGCCTTCCAGATCCATTGACGCTGGGAAACGACCGCGTCGGGCACCACGCGCATGGCGCTGGACGCGGTCGCAGACGGTACTAGAACGTCCTCCTCGACCACTCCTGCCCCATCCAGCGGCAGGATAGCCAACGCAAGGAGATACCATAGCCAAGGCCCGGCCTTGTTGATGCCCTTCATCATACGTGCGGCCTCCTGCCGTCGAGATAAAGCCCGTCATCCTTTACCCCGAGTTACCCCTTAGTGTAGACGTCGGTGATGTCTCTGCTGCTCTTCAGTCGATGCTGGAGGGCGTCGCCTAGAGCTCGGTACGAATCTTGGATGTCGTGGTGGCCTTTTCATGCAGATTGATGTTCATGCCCATGCTCCTGAATGAAATGCTTAAGAAGCCTTCTTACCGCCAGAAGAAGATAACTTTCACATCTCATTCGATCATTAGGGAATCTATACATAAGAGATATCCGAAATAAAAGATAAACTTCCCTGACATCTTTTTTCTTCTTATCCGTAAAGCTATTGACCTAAAGACTAAGATAAGTCTCTGTTTTTTATACAAATATTCAAAAAAATAACGTACAAACGTACGCCAATGCCCCACCCTATCCTAAATAAAGAAGGCCATCTTCTCTCTTTTAACTAGAAATCAATATATAAAATTGACCATTAGTTAAGTTATAAAATATTCTATATAAACC
>NZ_JARANX010000201.1:0-702 GCF_029889785.1 Chromohalobacter sp. 48-RD10
ACTTGTTAGCCCCATATCTGCCATACAGCCGCTATTAATGTCAGGAGCACGATCAATAATCCGAAGTATATTGGCACGTGCTGCTCGGTCGATGTAAATGAGCGGTACTTATCGGGTCTCATCCCCTTACCCAATGCCACCCATTCCGCCGAGTATATTTGGGCACCGAGTTCTTTCTCTAGACGAAGTATTACGTCAAATTTTGCCTTATTGAGTTTTCCGTAATTCGCAATCAGGTTGTGCCATGAATTGCACAGCAACAACCCAACGGCGGAGAATCCGTATACAATGCCAATCGATCCATTGGCTATCGCTCCTGCTTTCACGAGGAGGCCCGCAATTGCGAGAAGACTCCCGATTACGGTGATAAAGAATGCGTTAGTCCTTTGCCTCCGTTGTATGAGACTTTCGGATGAGTCGATCATCAGCCTATAGAGTTCAAAACTATCGGTTGCACCTTTACTAAAGCAACGCTCAAATTCCTCGGAGAGATCATACACAGAACGCAGCTTATCTAATGAGGACGTGTTGTTTTCATCCGGTTGGATCTCGACGATAGGTTTGCCGGCTTCCTGTGCTTTGGTCCATTCCCAGGCAGCGTTGTCGGACTCCTTGCATGCATCCGGATCGAAAATTATCACGGCCTCCGCGGCCTGAATCGCATCCAGTGCGTCTTGCTCCCACCTGTCATTCTTCGAACTA
>NZ_JARANX010000202.1:0-685 GCF_029889785.1 Chromohalobacter sp. 48-RD10
TGGCAGCTCTACTTGTCGCAGTTGGGGCATCGCGTGGCCTGGCCGCCGAGTCTGCGAATCTATCTCAGTGGCTTTGCCTTGACCACCACGCCCGGTAAGGCGGGGGAGGCTTTCAGGGGCGTACTCCTCAAGCAGCGCGGGGTACCGTTCCCGGCGACCTTCGCTGCCTTCATCAGCGAGCGACTTTCCGACCTCGTTGCCATCGTGCTGCTCACCCTGGTGGGACTGGCCCAATACCCCCAGGCGCGGAGCATTGTGCTTGCCGGGGTACTGGGGATCGTGGTGGTGCTGGCTTGCCTGTCGAGCAAGACCCTGCTGGACTGGCTGCATCGTTGGGCTTCGGCTCGCCAGGGCAAGCTAATGGCCTTGGTTACCCATGTCAGCGAGATGCTGGGGGGCGCGCGCCGCTGCCATCGCCCCGGTCTTCTAGGCATAGCCACCGTGATCAGCGTGATCGCTTGGGGGGCGGAGGCGCTGGCTTTCTACTGGATGCTGGGCTGGCTCGATGCCGACATCTCCCTGTCGTTCGCCATCTTCGTTTATGCGCTGTCGATGTTGGCCGGTGCCCTGAGCTTCCTACCGGGCGGTCTGGGGAGCGCTGAAGCGGTGATGGTCTCGCTGCTGGTCCTCAAGGGCATGACTATGCCCGCCGCCATCGCGGCGACCGTATTCATTCGCCTGGCGA
>NZ_JARANX010000203.1:0-682 GCF_029889785.1 Chromohalobacter sp. 48-RD10
ATCCGGGAACCAATAGATATGCAAAGGTGTACTAACTTATAAAATAATTAATAATAGCCATACTTGCTCAAATCTTCTCCTATCATTTTTCCTAAGTTTTTGTTAGCAATGACGATTTCCTTGTCATCCAATATCTCGTCTATTAGGTTATCACTTAATAAAAAACTGGGTGAAGTCTCTTTTTTGTTTTGGTGGTCTATCTTATATATATTCCTTCCTAAGGAATATGTGTTCCGCTTTTCTTGAATATTATTATGCTCGTCTTCTTTTCCACCTATAAAATCACAGATATTTTTCCAGTAAGTTTTTTGGCCCATCATTTCCATAGGCATGCATAGAACATTCTCAGAACCAATTAAAGATATCAATTTTTCAACCCAAAGGCTCCAAAAAAGGTATTGTTTGTTGTTCGTTAAAATATTTTTTACCTGCTTTTCAAAATCTTGCTGAGACGGTTTTGTAATTCTAGAAGATACCCTGGAATAGAAAGACGCAAGCCATTCAGGCTGTCTTCTCACAATAATTATTATTTTGACTTTGTATGGGTAGTTGGAAGTCATGAATTTAATAAATCTGAATATGGATGGGTGGTCGGATATATATGGAAATGTGCTGTTGTAAGAAAAGGGTGCAACACTAACCCCAGATGGTTTCACAAGAGCTTCGTTGCTAAAAATGAGAG
>NZ_JARANX010000204.1:0-670 GCF_029889785.1 Chromohalobacter sp. 48-RD10
GACGATGTTGAGCCGCTGACTGATGATCTGACCAGTGGCGACAGCACCAACGATCTCACGCCGACACTGACCGGCACGGCCGAAGCCAACAGCACCATTGAGATCTTCCAGGACGGCACCTCAGTAGACACCACTGAGGCTGATGATCAAGGCAACTGGAGCTTCACGCCGGACGAACTGACAGATGGTAGTTCATACAGCTTCACCGCCACGGCCACCGACGCCGCCGGCAATACCTCTGATGCCAGTGAGACCTTCACGCTGACCATCGACGAGACGGCACCGGACGCGCCCACCATCGATCCGACCGATGGCACCGAGCTTACCGGCACCGCTGAAGCGGGCAGCACCGTCACTATCGACACCAATGGTGATGGCGGGGTAGATGAAACCGCCTCTGCTGACGGCGATGGCACCTGGAGCGTGACGCCAGAGCCCGTACTCGCTGACGATACCCAGGTCTCGGCCACCGCGACCGATGCTGCGGGTAATGAGAGTGAGCCGACCACGCAGGCCGTGGATGCGGCGGCACCGGATGCCCCGACAATTGCCAGCGCCTCGGACGATGTTGAGCCGCTGACTGATGATCTGACCAGTGGCGACAGCACCAACGATCTCACGCCGACACTGACCGGCACGGCCGAAGCCAACAGCACCATTGAGATCTTCC
>NZ_JARANX010000205.1:0-658 GCF_029889785.1 Chromohalobacter sp. 48-RD10
ACCTGTGGTTTCTCTCGGGGCTGATTGGAGCTGCCATCTTGCTGTACATGCTGCGCGACCGTTCCGTAAAAGCCCTGCTGGTATTGGCGGTGATGCTCTATGGCATGGGCGTTTTCTTTATGTATGCTGGTAATTACCATCTTTTTGCTGGCAACGCGCTGGACGTGCTGTTCCATAAAAGCTGGTCCTATCGCAACTTCTTATTTTTCGGCTTCCCTTTCTTCTGTATCGGATATCTGCTGCGATATTGGGAAGGAATACGCCAGCTAGATCGCCGTTATTACGCGATCTGGAGCCTGGCGGGTGCGCTCCTGTTGCTGGGGGAGTCCTATCTCAATTATGTCAGTCTCGAAGGGCTGCCACATTTCGATATGTACCTGAGCCTCCTGGTCGTTTGCCCTGGGCTTTTCCTTTGGGTGTCGTCGATGCAGGTACCTGGCGACAGCACATCCCTGGCGTATTACGCGACGGCGCTGTACTTCATCCATCCGCTTTTCATCTCGCTTTTCGAGGCGCTTTCGTACCAGCGAGGCAACATGTTGGCGCTACTGTCGCTGGTGTCATCGGTAGCGGCCGTGGTGTTGCTCAAGGGAAGTCGCAGGCGTTTGCGGTTTGCGTTCGGTGGGTGAGGGAGCCACCGGACCGCTGACGTTTATTC
>NZ_JARANX010000206.1:0-657 GCF_029889785.1 Chromohalobacter sp. 48-RD10
TCCCACGTCCAGTTGTAGATCTTATCTGACTGCGTGGCGGATTTCGGCTTAGTACACGTCTTATCCGAATATGCGGCAAGCAAAAAGTACGGCTTTCCTTTGTCTTTCGCGATTTCTAGCTCGTCTGATACGCCGCTGGCGTTATGGGTCTGCGTTCCACACAGAATGATCACGAGGTCAACGTTGTCCATTCGGCGCTTGACCTTCTCGCGCCAATCTCCGGTCAAATGTTTATCGACGGAATTGTCCTTGAACTCGAAGGGGCTATCCGGGTAATTCGACTGCCCCGCAAGCATCCTCTTCGCGCCATCATCATGATCAATGTCGAAACTAATAAATGCCCGTTTCTTTGTGGCCATAACTTTCTCCCTTCTGGCTAACAGGTGTTAGATAGCGCGCTCGTTTTGCTACTTGAACGAGCGCGTGCGTTCAATAAATCTTATCTAGCTTGTCCTTACGCACCTAACCCATTGATTTTAATGCATGCTCAGAATGATTCGGCGCGTTATGCAGAATTCGCGTGCCTGCTGCTTTTGACGGTTTCCGTCACTCTTCTTGCTTTGCGGTGAGGTACGTACCCGTCAGCAGGCACGCTACCGCCACGGCCACTGCATATCGTGTTGATGCGATAGTCCCGTGCGTAATTGGTTATTTTTG
>NZ_JARANX010000207.1:0-640 GCF_029889785.1 Chromohalobacter sp. 48-RD10
CCGTTATTGATGGGAGTACTGACCGCGCTGGCGGTGCTCATCGGCTTCGCCGGCCCTACCTTGTTACGACTCAAGCGGGTGAGCGCACTCAAGGTGCTGCGACGCGAACTCGATCCCGTGCCGATGGCCGGTTGGGCCGTGGTGGTCATCGCCAGTGGAGTTTTCGGCGCTTTGCTGTGGTTGTATTCGGGCGATTTCACGCTCTCGCTGGGGCTGTTGATCGGCGGCGAACTGGCGCTGGCGGCCCTGTGGTTATTGGGTCACGGGCTACTCTCGGGTCTGCTGCGACTGGTGCGAGGCGTCGCCGGCGATCACCGCCACGGTGCGCGGCACGCTTGGCGTCTCGGCGCACGGCAATTGGCCCGCCGCCGACATGCCAGCTTGGGGCAGTTGCTGGCCTTTTCGGTCACCTTCGCAGCCATGGCGATCATCGCTTTGGTGCGTGGCGACCTGGTGACCGCCTGGGAATCGCAGCTGCCCGAGGATACGCCCAACTACTTTGCCATCAATATCCAGCCAGCCGAGCGCGAAGGCTTCCGCGAGATCGTCGAGGATGCCAGTGATACGCGCAGCGATTTATATCCCATCGTGCGCGGACGACTGGTCTCCATCAATGGCAAGCCCGCAGATGCAACGGTAC
>NZ_JARANX010000208.1:0-615 GCF_029889785.1 Chromohalobacter sp. 48-RD10
GGCAGCAGACGCTTCTTTCTCGATGCGGCGTCGAATACGCTATTCAAACTGGTAGCCGACAAATACACGGTGCGGCGCCACCCCATCAAGTGGTGGATTCGCGACATCCTGGAGAAACGCCTGCTGGGCGGTTTCGATGCGCTCAAGGAATGGCGAGCCAATGCCTGCATCCGCCGGGCCGGACTGCGCGCCATCGAATGCCGTGGAGTCGGCGTGGCCCTCAACCCCTTCAATCCGTTGGGGTCACTGCTGGCCATGGAACATCTCGACCGGGGCGAGTCCGGTGCGGATTACTTTCGCCGCCAGGAAGAAGAAGCACGCTTGGCGTTCCTGCAACGCGTCTGTGACGACGCCGTGGCCCTGATTCGCCACGGCTACTATCATCGCGACTTTCATTATGGCAACTTGCTGCTCGATGACACTGGCGAGATCGTCTGGATCGACACCCACGTCAAACGCCTGCCACAAGATGCGAGCCAACGCCGCCAGACCATTGTAGCCATGCTCAGCCCCACGAAATTACAAGGCGAGCGTTACCGGGCCTTCGCCGAAGCGTACCTGATTCGCCAACTCGCGCTATAGGGATTAGCCGCTACCAGGGAAGCTACTCATGCC
>NZ_JARANX010000209.1:0-609 GCF_029889785.1 Chromohalobacter sp. 48-RD10
GTATCGAGCAGCTTGTCCTGGAAGGTCTCGGCGTCGCGCGTCGCTTGTTCACTGAGTATGTAGCCGGTGCGCCGAGCATCGTCGCCGAATTGCTCGAGCATTTTACTGCCGCCTTTGAGCATGTTGATCATGCCAATGCCCTGGCGGCTAAAGAGGTCGGAAACCAGAGCCACGCGCTTCGTATGGCTCTCGACATTCTGCAGGCGGTCGGCCACTTGATCTAGCGCCTCGTCGGGCGTCATGCTGGCCAGCGCTTCGGCGGACAACCCCATCTGATCGAGTGCATCCTTCGCGGCACCAGTCCCCTGCGCTGCCTCGCCCAGTCGCTTGGTGAACGCCTGCATATTAGAATCAAACTTCTGGGTCGACACCCCGGAGCGTTCTGCAGCGTAGCGGAGTTCCTGATACTTGCCGATTTGGATGCCCAGCGCATCGGAGCGCTTGGCGACCTCGTCGCCCAGCTCGGCGGTCGAGTTCGAGATCGCAAATATGCTGCCTGCGGCGGCGGTGCCCAGCATGGCCGTTCGACGCGCCAGCCCGCCGACCTCATTGCGCATGTTGCGAAACTTGCCGCCAACATCGGCCATATCGAGGCGCTTCAATGCCTCT
>NZ_JARANX010000021.1:0-28090 GCF_029889785.1 Chromohalobacter sp. 48-RD10
TCATCACCGGATCAGGCAGAAACTAAAAGGCCTGAGCCCCGTGCAATACAGGGCTCAGGCCATAGCCACCGGTTAAGGGAACCAACCGTCCAACAATCGGGGGTCAGTTCACCTCTCGGTGCGGGCGTTTTCGATGCCCGGCACGCACGCTTGAAACCTGGTATCCCGCCCCCAGTCAATGATCACTGACAGCGGTCCCAGCGCCGCGCACTTTTCGACTCGGGAGCCACCTCATGCCCTCCAGCATTGCCCTTATCACCGGCGCCGGCCGAGGCCTCGGTCGCAGCATGGCATTGCACCTCGCCGCCAACGGTGTCGGCATCATCGGCACCTACTGCAGTCATCGCGACGAAGCGCTGGCGGTCGCACGTGAGATCGAGGCGGCCAGTGGCACGGCAGCGATGCTCGAACTCGACGTCGGCGATAGTACCGCCTTCGCCGAATTCAAGGACAACGTAACGGACACGCTTGAAAACATCTTCGGTGGTACGGAGCTGGACGCCGTGGTCCACAACGCCGGTGCAGGCATTCTCGCCCCCTACGAGGAGACCGCCGAGGATGATCTCGACGCCCTGTATCGCACCCACTTCAAGGGGCCGTTCCTGCTCAGCCAGGCCCTGCTGCCGATGATCGCTCGGGGCGGACGCATCCTGAACGTCTCCACCGCAGCGACACGCTTCGTGCTGGACAACCACTGCGCCTATTCGGCCATGAAGAGCGCACTGGAGGTGACCACACGCTACATGGCCAAGGAACTCGGCGAGCGTCGGATCACGGTCAACGCCATCGCCCCCGGCGCCGTGGAAACCGACTTCGCCGGCGGCGCGGTCCGCGACGATCCGGAACTGAACGCCCATTTCCGCTCGATCACACCACTGGGGCGCACGGCCAAGCCAGATGACATCGGCGCCGCCGTCGCGAGCCTACTATCAAGCGATTTCGCCTGGCTCAACGGTGAACGCATCGAACTCACCGGTGGGCAATCGCTTTAATAACGTTCTTGAAAGACCCACTAAAGAAAGCTGAGCCACCAGCCCGCTTGACACGCGCCTGTACCCACGCGCTTGGCGTCACCACGCAGTTGCCCCCTCTCGCCCACGTAGACCGACGTGGGCATTCTCGACACTGACAACAATCCCCGCTACCTACGACTCTGGTCGCATTTGGACCAAAGGTGAATGGGGTCGTCACGACGACTCTTCTAGACTGATCAACAGATTTGGATCAATCCAAAAACGAGGCATATCAGTCATGGCCAGATTTCCCGAGACCTCGTCGTCCTCACGCGAGAGAGCGCGCCAAAGCGTCACTCTGCAGGACATCGCCGCGCATGCCGGTGTGTCGCGGTCGACGGTCTCGCTGGTGCTGCGTGACAGTCCCTTGGTGGCGGACGCCACGCGCACACGGGTGCAAGCCTCCATCAAGGCCCTCGGTTACGTCTACAACCGTGGCGCGGCGGCGCTGCGCGCCAGCCGCACCTTCACCCTCGGCGTGGTGGTCTACGACATCGCCAACCCGTTCTTCGGCGCCATGGTGGCGGGCATTGACTCAGTCCTGCACCGCGAGAACTATGTCTCGTTCCTGGCCAACAGCGAAGACTCTCCCGAGCGTCAGCAACGCTTTCTGGAGCGCATGCGGGAGCAGCGTGTCGACGGTTTGCTGCTATGCCCCGCCGAAGGCACCGATCCCGCGCTTCTCACCCAACTCGCGGACTGGAACATGCCTTGCGTTCAGGTGTTGCGCCATATCGGCACACCCCCGTTCGACTACGCCAGTACCGATTTCGAGCTCGGGGTCCGCCAGGCCGTGGATCATCTCGTCACGCTCGGCCATCGGCGTATCGTGTTTCTCGGCGGCGACGCTAGACACTCCGCCACGCAGGCTCGTCACCGGGGCTACCACGAGGCCATGCGTGCCCACAGCCTCGATGATGTGCACCGCGTGATACGCGGCGCGGTCACGCGGCGTGCCGGCTTCGACGCCGTGCAGCACCTGATGCAAGAAAGCCCGCGCCCCACGGCCGTGATCTGTCACAACGACCTGATGGCTCTAGGGGTCATGCTGGGGCTTCAACGGCTGGGCCTGGTTCCCGGCGAAGACTGTGCGGTGGTCGGTACCGACGATATTGAAGAAGCCGCCCTGAGCATGCCCGCACTAACCAGCGTCGCAACCCATCCTTACGCCATCGGCGAGGAGGCGGCGCGACTCGCCATGCGGCGCATTGCCAATCCTGACGGCGCGCGCGAGCAGGTGGTTCTTACACCACGCCTGCAAGTACGCCACTCATGCGCACCAATTCCCACTCCCGAGAAAACATCGTACCGACGATATCCACACGCCACTCTCGACGCCTGATCCGCCCAAAGCGGACATAACAATGAATGAGGTGACATCATGACTCAGCACTGGATCGATCCAAACGCATCCCGCCGCCCCTTCGCCAAGCGCGCGCTCGGCGCTGTCGCGCTGACGCTCGGCATGACACTGGCCGGTGGCGCCCAGGCCGTGGACCTGCGCTTCGGCCATGGCGGCACCGAGGACACCGCCTATCAGCTCGGGGCCGAACGCTTCAAGGAACTGGTCGAGGACAAGACCGACGGCGATGTCTCCGTCACCATCCTCGGCAACTCCGTGCTCGGCCACGAAACCGAGATGTTCGAACAGCAGATGGCCGGCGCGCTGGACATGTCGATCATCAACCCCGGGTTGATCACGGATTTCTCGCAGACCGCCAACGTGTTCTCGATTCCGTTCATGTATCGCGACGAAGCCCACTGGCGCCACGTGCTCGATGGTGAGGTCGGCCGCGACATCGCGGACCGCATCGAAGACGACACCGGCGTCAAGGTGCTGGCCTTCTTCGGTGGCGGCAAGCGCCAGATCGTCAGCACACGGCCATTGGAAAGCCTCGACGATCTTAAAGGCATGAAGCTTCGCACCAACCCCACCGAACCATTGATCGCAGCCTGGAAAGCCTTGGGCACCGAGCCCACCGTCATGGCCTGGAAGGAGATCTATACCGGGCTACAACTTGGTGCCATCGACGGTCTGCTCAACGAAGCCGAGTGGATAGAACGCATGCGCTTTCATGAAGTGGCACCGCATATCGGGCTCTCCGAGCATGACATCACCGTGCGCTTGCTGACGCTCTCGCAAATGACCTGGGAGCGCCTCGACGATAGCCAGCGCGACGCGGTCATGGCCGCCGCCAAGGAATCTGCAAGCTACGCTCGCAAGGTACAGCTCAAGCAGGACGCCGAAGCGCTCGAGACGCTCAAGGAAGAAGGCGCCACGCTATACCCCATGGATCGTGAGCGCATGAAAGAGATCGTCGCCGAGCCGCTGCAAAAGGTGATCGATGACATGGGCCTCACCGAACTTCATGACCGGATCGTCAACGTCGAATAATCCCCCGGCCGGGATGAACGCCCCATCCCGGCCCCTGTCGCCGAGGGTTTCGCCATGCCCACCCTGCTCACCGGACTCACCCGGCTCAACCGAGCGCTCGAGCGCCTGCTGGGCGTTATCTTGCTGTTGCTGTTGGCGGCCTTCATCGTGTTCATCGTCTATCAGATCGTCAGCCGCAACCTCCCCATGCTGCCGCGCCTATACTGGACCGAGGAGTTCAGCCGCTTCGCCTTTCAGTGGATGATCATGCTGGGCACCGCCATCGGCGTACTGCATGCCGACCACTTCGTCCTCGAAGCCTTTCCTCGCGGCTCCCGGCTCGACCGCGCGACGCGCCTTATCCGTGACCTGGCCTGCCTCGCGGTCGGCGTCGTATTCGTCTATTACGGCAAGGACTTCGCGCTCTCCGGGCTTCGCCGCAGCGCCACGGCCTCCAAGCTGCCGATGATCGCGGTTTACGTCACGTTCAGCGTGTGCGGCGTCCTGATCATCCTGTTCGCCGCACAACGGCTCCTACATGCGGCCCTGCATGGACAGCCGGCCATGGAGCAGGCGCTGGATACGCCCTCCGAACTCGACGAGGCCCTGGCCGATACCGCCGAGACGCCCCCCGATTCGCTCAGCGCCCCCGAGCATCGCGCCGGCGGCAAGGAGTCTTCACGATGATGCCGACGGACTGGATGTTCCTGCTGCCCTGGCTGTTGTTCGCCGTGCTGGGGGTCTTGATCGTCGCCGGCGTGCCGATCGCCATGTCGCTGGTGCTCACCTCTTTCGCCGTGATCATGCTCGATCCGCGCTTGACGCCCTGGATCATGTTCCAGCGCATGTACAACGGCATGGACTCGTTCGTTCTGCTCGCCGTGCCCCTGTTTTTGCTCGCCGGCAACCTCATGAACGCCGCGCGCATCACCGATCGGCTGATCACGCTGTGTCTGCATCTGGTGGGGCATTTCAAGGGCGCCCTGGCCCACGTCAACGTCATGGTCAGCATGCTGTTCGCCGGCGTATCCGGCTCCTCGACGGCGGATAGTGCCGGCGTGGGAACGGTGCTGATTCCGGCCATGAAACGGGAAGGCTATCCCGCGCATTTCGCAGTGGCGGTCACGGCCGCGTCGTCGGTCATGGGCATCGTCATCCCACCGTCGATCAACATGATCGTGTGGGGCGCGTTGACCAATACTTCGATCGCCGGCTTGTTCCTGGGTGGGATCCTGCCCGGGGTAATGATCGGGCTCGCACAGTTACTGCTCAATCTGGGATACGTGCGTCGCTACCAGGTGCCTGTGCGAAGTCGGGCGACACTTACCCAACTCATGCATTCAGGCAAGGACGGCCTGCTCGCGGCGGGCATACCTGTGTTAATCATCGGCGGCATCACGCTAGGGATAGTCACCCCCACTGAAGCGGCAGTGATGGCGGTGCTTTATGCCCTGGTGCTGGGTTTTCTGGTCTACCGCGAGTTGACGCTCAAGAACGTCATGGAGGCTTCGACTTCAACTGTCCGCTTGTGCTCGCTGTCCCTATTCAGCCTGGTCGGTGCGGCGATATTCGGCTATCTGATCAGCTTCTATCAGATTCCGCCGTCGCTGATGAAAGGGGTCAACATCACCGACCCGACCACGCTGCTCATTGTCATGGCCAGCGTCATGTTGCTGATCGGCACCTTCATGGACTCTCTGCCCGCGATGGCGATCCTCGCGCCGATCTTCCAGCCGCTGGCCATGCAGGCGGGCGTGCACCCGGTCCAATTCGGCGTCATCAGCGTCATGGCCCTGGGACTCGGCCTGATCACCCCACCGTATGGCTTATGCCTAATGATCTCAGCCAAGATCGGCGGCATCCCACTGCTCAAGGCGCTTGGCACAACACTGCTTTATCTCGCGGTCATGATCGCTGTTATTGCGCTTCTAATCGTGTATCCGGAACTGATATTGATGATCCCTAAAGCGCTAGTCCCGGATTTCGTATAACAACGCAATCGCTTTGAACGTCGCCCCGGCCTTGCCATCAGGGCCGGGGGCAACTAAAGTTCTATAGAGCGTTTAAAAAACGCCGTTCGCAAACTCGGTATGCTTTCTCAATACTGGGCGTCGCCTGCCCATATTTGGGACAATGAACGGTTTCATCCACTAAGCCCTCGAGGCTCCACCATGTCTCATCCGCTGTGCCTGTTGTTCGACTGCGATGGCACCCTTGTCGATAGCGAACCCCTTCTCGCCAATGTCATGGCCGATGTCCTGACCCGTGCCGGACTACCCTTCGCCGCGCCCCAATACATGGAAGAGTTTCGAGGCGTCAGATTCGCCAACATCGTCGCTGAGCTGGAGCGCCGTTTCGGCGCCTTGGACGACGCCGCCCGAGAGGCCGCCGAGGCGGAGATGCGCTATACCATGCAGACGCGCATGAGCACCGAGTTGCAACCAATTCCGGGGATCCGCGAGGCGCTCGACAGGCTCACCGAGCATCCACGTTGCGTCGCCTCCAATGGCCCCGAACACAAGATTCGCCGCGCCCTCGACAGCACCGGCCTGCGCGCCTACTTCGGCGATCGCCTCTATAGCGGCTACACCATCGAGCGCTGGAAACCCGACCCCGAGCTGTTCCTGCATGCCGCGCGCGAGATGCGGGCTGCGCCCGAACGCTGCGTGGTCATCGACGATGCCGATGTAGGCGTCGCGGCCGGCCTGGCAGCGGGAATGCGCACGATCCACATCAACCGCTTCCCTGAACGCGAAACCACGCCCGAGGGCGCCATCGCCTTGCATGACATGCGCGATCTCCCCAGTGCCGTGGCACAACTGGAACAGTTGGAAGCCGTGCTTCACTAAGCCCGTCGGATGGCGTCAACCGATATCGTGCCCCACGCCATGGCGCGTTATCATGGATGTCCGCGACACATCGATTCAGGAGGCGCGCATGGCATCGCTGCAGGACCAGTTACGTGGACGGGTATACTCCACCGAACACGGCGAAGTTTGTCCCGAGTGCCGGAAACCGCTCGTCGAATGTCGCTGTGCCGAAACGGCAGAGGAAGAACGCCTGGCAAGCCTCGACGGGACAGTCCGCCTGCGCCGAGAGACCAAGGGGCGCAAAGGCAAAGGCGTGACTCTGGTAGAAGGCGTGCCACTCAAGGCCGACGCGCTCAAGCCTCTGGCCAAGGCGCTCAAGCAGCGCTGTGGCACTGGCGGCGCCATCCAGGATAGCATCATCGAGATTCAAGGCGATCAGCGCGAAACGCTCAAGGCAGAACTGGAAGCGCGCGGCTATCGTGTCAAATTGGCGGGCGGTTGAACGCTCCGTCGGCTGCTTTCCCTTTTCCTGTGCGAGGAGGCTCTCATGTCCTTGCCTAACGTGCCGCGTAGCCTGCATGCCGTATTTACCGGTTTGTTGCTGCTTGGCCTCGCGGGCTGTGCCAGTGGCCCTGATTTCAACACGCTCGATGCTCGGGTCGTCTTCGATCAACCGCCCAAGCTATCCAACAATGCCTCTCTCGATGTCACGCTGAAGGATAGCGACGATGCCACCGTGGCAGAAAGCCGCTATACACGCGTCGACACCCCCGCGCCCGAGGTCACGTTGCAATATGACCAGGGCGCCATCAAGGCGGCGCATACGTACTTTTTGCAGGCCGAGGTTCGCGATCAAGGGCGCCTGACGCATCTCAACCGTGAGCGCGTCGAAGTCTTCAACGGCGAGACCGGCAGCATACCGACCGTGACGCTGGAGCCCGCTTCACCTTAGTGTGTGGAGCGGAAACGAGCGGAGCGGACGCGCCGCGATATTCGACTCGGCTACGTCCTAGCCGCCGGGGCCTGGGATACGACCTCGCCGGCAGGGGGCGTGGCCATGGTTCGCAGCGCGGCATCCAGCGTCTCGCCCGCCGACGCTTCGACCTTGAGGCTGAACAGCGCGTCGGCGCGCGTGCGCCCCATGTTGATGCAGGCCATCGGCTTGCCCAGCTCGGCCGCTCGCCGCGCGAAGCGATAGCCCGAATAGACCATCAGCGACGAACCTACGACTAGCATCGCATCGGCGCGTTCAAGCGCCGCGAATGCCGCGTCCACACGGGAGCGTGGCACGCTGTCGCCGAAGAACACCACATCGGGTTTGAAGATACCGTCACCGCAACGTGCGCATGAAGGCAACGAAAAATCGCCGAAGTCGTCATGCGCCAAGTCGGCATCGCCATCCGGCCCGACACTCGCCTCCTGGCCCGTCCAATGGGGGTTGATACGCGCCAGGGCGGCGTGCACAGCATGGCGCATCTGGGTCGCCCCGCAGTGCATGCAGCGCACCACGTCGGCCTGACCATGCAGGTCGATTACACGCCGCGATCCGGCGCGCTGGTGGAGTCCATCGACATTCTGCGTGACCAACTGCTCGATGCGTCCGCCACGCTCCAGCGTGGCAAGCGCACGATGCGCGCGTCCAGGCCGCGCCTCCGAAAGCGCCTGAAACCCCACCAGGCTACGCGCCCAGTAGCGTCGACGTGCGATGTCACTGTGCATGAACGTCTGATGCGTCATCGGCGGCGCGCGTTTCCAAGCACCCTGCTGATCGCGATAGTCGGGAATGCCGCTATCGGTACTCATTCCGGCGCCGGTGAGCACGAACAACCGCGAATGACGGGAAAGAAAGGTCGCCAATAATGACGCTGAGGAATCGGACATCGTGATCTCCCGGGCAAAGCCGATGCGCCATGATACAACTGGCGTCCCGCATCGCGACAAGCGCTCATCGCTCGTCGGCATCGCCGATCCCCGGCAAGCTAGCTAGAATGGGCGTTCATGTAACACGTTCTCGACCAGGATGACCGTGATGGCTTGGCTGGAATACGTACTGCCGATCATTTTTCTCGCCCCGCTCGGCGCCACCGCGCTCGTGGTGCTGGCACTGCGCCATCTGGAAGACGGGGCGCTGGTATCGCCCTATGACGGGCGGACACTGCGCGAGTCCGCACAGTCGCTACGCGACCGCCTCGACCGTGCCTATGCCGCACTCTTCCTGGATGGCGCGCTGGGGCCCATCATCACCCTGGCGCCGCTGGTCTACGGCATGGGACGCATGTTGTTCGCCAGCCATCACAGTTGGCTGGAATGGGCGCTTTACGGGCTTTTGACCACCTTGCTGGCATTGGTGCTGTGCTTTCGCTTGATTCGTGACGTGCAGCGCATTCGTCGCCTCAAGCTGGGCCTGGCCTGCGAGCTGGCCGTGGGTCAGGAGCTGGAGCGCCTGATCCGCCCGGAAGCGCACCCCTACTTCGTGTTCCACGATGTGCCCACCGACAGCGACGCCATCGACCATGTCGTAGTGACCCCGCATGGCATATTCGTGGTCGAGGTAAGCGCCCGTACTCCACCATTGGATATCATGGGCGAGGCCCGTACCCAGGTGGTAGTGGCCGGGCAACGCCTACGCTTTCCCGGCTGGCGCGAACGTCAATCCCTGGCGCACACACGGATGGCCGCGAGCTGGTGCCGCCAATGGCTGGCTCGTCACTCCCTGGGCGATATCGCCGTACAAGGCGTGCTGGTCCTGCCCGGCTGGGAGATAGAGATCGAGCAAGCCCCCAACGGATTGATGGTCGTCAACGGCGAAGGGCTTGCCGCCCTACTCGACGGCACCCCGCTCAAGCCCATGAGCGACGACACACACCAGCGCGTGGTGCAGGCACTCGATCAGCGGATGAAGCGTGGCGAATCTCGCGGCACCCCCTCTCGCGATACTACCTGAACAGCTCAGGCCGAGGCGTCGCTTTGGCGCGCTCCGGCCAACTGTCCCAGTTCCCATAGCACTGCACTCTTGAGCACGGGCAAGAATCACCGCACGCGGCGATACCTCGCGCAGCGTCACTCGCCAATGCTGTCGTGCCATCATGCGTTCCCAGAACCATCATCGCGTCACCGCGACCGCCGAGAACGGAGACGCCGCAGCCAAGCGCAGTGACGCAGTCGGCACATCATCCTCGTGCACCTGCGAGAGCGACTGCGCCCACAGCATGAAGCTAGCCGCTTCGAAGCCCCATCCTGGCGCGCCGATCAGCGCCACGAGCAGGATGTACACCACCGAGACGACGCTATCCAGCCAGGTAAACTCGCTCACGCGCCCATCCCCATGTGCCCCAATTAACCGTCTAAATAACAGGCTTCCGGGAAGCGTTACCGGAAAGTCCGCTTCGCGGCGTTTGCCAGTCAAACGCTTCTTTTTTTGTAACTTTTCAACACCATTAGCCAAACATCGAACGAACTAACTGGCCGGTTAGAGCTAAAAACGCCGAAAAAACGCCATTTCCTTGATAAGTCAGCGCTTGGGCTCATGACTAAGTTTAGAGATTAAACTTTAGTGGCGTTTATACCATAGTCAAAATGAAAACTTACTACATAATGCTAATAATGTCGTAAATGACGCAGGCATCATTCAGCCATCGCGCCTAGAACATAACGGCGCTTCGAGACCAACAACGTTTCGAGAACAACAAGGGGACCTCATGCCGATACCTTCGACACACCACTGCGCACCCGCTTCGCGTGGGCCAGAACACGCCCACCTCGTTCACTCACCGTTCAGGAGGTCTCGATACTCCCGCGCAACGACCTCGGCGTCGAGCCTCTAGGCTCGCTGAGCGACGCGCACGAACCACCGCATTTCACAAACAACTAGACGATCCAACGTCACCATGACCAATAACATTACAAGGGAAATCTCATGAGAGACTCACGCCAGTTCACACGCAGACCACTGCTCGCGGCCCTGATCGGCGCTTCCTGCGTCATGCCGGCCCTGGCCCATGCCGACATCAACCCCAATTTCTTCGGCTACGCGCGTTCGGGGATCGGTTCCACCGCCGGCGGCGGCAGCCAGACCTGCTTCAAGGCGGCAGGGGCGCCGGCCAAGTACCGCCTGGGTAACGAGTGCGAAACCTATGCCGAGCTGGGCCTGGGCGCCAACCTTTTCGATCAGTAAGGCACGAGTTTCGACTTCGCCAGCCGCGTCGCCTACGTCACCTCGCAGGCCAACGACGACGAATCGCTCAAGGACGACGGCAACAACATCGCCCTGCGCGAGATGTACGTCACCGGCACCAACGCCGTCAGCGGTCTGCCCGAGGGCTCTACGCTGTGGGCCGGTAAGCGCTTCTACAAGCGCCACGACATCCATATGAACGACTACTACTACTGGGATCTTTCCGGCCCGGGCGTGGGTATCTCAGATATCGATATGGGGATCGGCAACCTGAGCCTCGCCTGGGTGAGAAGCTCTGGCTCGGATAGCGACAACCTACCTGATGATAACCAGCGGCTCTCCGACGACACTATCGATGTGCGCTTGACGGACATTCCCACCAATCCCGGCGGCTCGCTGCAACTAGGCGTCGACTACGGCCGCGCCTCCACACCGGACTGGAAGAAGGACTATTACGACGACGAGACAGATGTCGACTACGACGAGGGTGACAAGGGCTGGATGGGCACCATCGAGCATACCCAGTCGAACTGGTTCGGTGGCTCCAACACCGTGGCACTGCAGTACGCCACCGACGGCATCATCACCAGTGACGGCAACGCCGTCGGCCGGAGCTCGGGCAGTCTCGAGCAGGAAGGCGACATGTGGCGCGTGCTCGACTGGGGCCAGGTCTGGCTGGTGCCGGACAAGCTCGACATGCTCTACACCGCTATCTACGAAGACAAGAATATGGATGACGACTCAGGCCGCAAGTGGTTCTCGGCCGGCGTGCGTCCGGTGTATTACTGGAACGACATCATGAGCACTGCCGTAGAGCTCGGTTACGATCATATCGAGCCGCAAAGCGACGTCGGCTATGACGACGGCGATCATCACGTCACCAAGCTGACCCTCGCTCAGCAGTGGTCGGCCGGGCGCGGCGCCATGGTGCGTCCCACCATTCGCTTGTTCGCCACCTATGCCAAGTGGAACGGCGATGCTTACCAGCAACAACGAAATGATGAGGATGATTATCACAAGGCACACGCATTGGACGCTGGCGCCGGCCCCAACAATGTCGACTTCAACGACACCGACGGCCTGACCTTCGGTGCCCAGATGGAGGTCTGGTGGGGCAGTTGATCGCTCGGCGGTCACAACAGCGACCGTCGACACGCTAGTTAGCTGTATCGATCCTTGAGGCTCCGTCGCATCGGCGACGGGGCCGTTTTTCGCATTCGGGAGTTCATCGTATGCCACAACGCCATCTGGCCATCCTGCTTTCAGGACTGGCCCTCACCAGCCTGGCCGGCTGTGCCTCGCTGGTTCCCCACGACGACACATCCGTGGCGCCGGCGGAGCAAAGTCAGCAAGCGCTCGAGCGCGCCACGGACTGCTGCAGTACGCTTGCCGCCTTGCCTTATCAGTCATTGGCGGTCGGCGAGTCACAGTCATTGACGCTCGACACACAGGCCCCGATGCACCGTTTCGCGGATGGGGCCAGCTACTTCCAAGCGTTCGAGTTGCCACGCACGCGCGAGCCGCTGACGTTCAAGCTCACCAGCACCATCGCCAATGATCAGGTTTTCGCCCCCACGGTGCTGGTTCTCGATGAGGATTTTCAGCCCACGCAGCGCGTCGCCAGCGATAAATTCGACTACCTCAGCCCCAACGGTTTCGCCGGTGCGCGTCTGGGCGCTACCTTCGACATTACCCCCGGCCCCGATGCCGCCTACCTAGTGGTCTACAGCAACGACGCCGCACGCCAGGGCACGACGCAGTATGAAAGCGCGGAAAAAGTCTATGCCCGCGTGCGCGGTCTCGCGCTTCCCCCCGGGCCCGACCCCATCGCCGAGCACACCGCCACCGGCAACGTCACCCTGGAGAACGAATCCCGCAAGACCAGCGGCAGCCTGCTGACGCCGATTCTCGGCACGCGCTCGCACGCCGACAGTGCGACAGAGACCCATACCGCCACTGCGCGCGACGAACAGGCATCCCCGTCAAGCGGCGATAGCGACAATGCCTCCGCACCCGACTTCGATTATCGGCGGATGATCAACGCCGCCCTCAAGGCCGACGACATCGAGCTGGCCATGCAACTGGCCGAACGCGCCGAGCGCGAAGGCAACAGCGGTACTCGCGCCTGGCTAGCCGAGCGCCTGCGCAGCGTCTCGCCGTAAGCCCGCCACGCATGGCGAGTGGCGAATGCGTCACTCGCCGCGCAGTCGGCCGCCCATCTCCTGGGCGAGATCGACGGCGTAGTGGTCGGTCATACCGCCGATGAAGTCGAGCATGCGCCGATAGCTGGCGTAGAGCGACCACGACGGTTGGGGCGTGTTCTCGCCGATCAACGCCAGTACGCGCTGGTGCTTGAAGGACGATTCACCGCTGTGATGCAACTCATACGCCGCGCCGATGAAGGCCTCGAGGAGAATGCCCAGCGTCGTATAGGCACCGATTTCCAGCTTGGCCTTGCGTTCGTTCTGGAAGATACGCTCACGGGCGATCTGCTTGGCCGTGCCGACCCCCCAGCCCAAATCGGGATGACACAACTCAAGCAGGTCGCCCTCCAGCGTGCCATTCAGCAACGCACTTTCATGCTGCACGAACACCGCCGCAACATCGTTCACTGCACGTTCCATCGCCGCGCCGCGCAACGCCGCGATACGCCGACGCTGGGACACGCCCCGGGCGTGCATGTCGTCATAGCCCGACGGCGCGCCCCCGGCGATCTGAATGAGTACCTCGGCGACTTCGTCGTAGCGCAGAATGCCCATCTCCAGGCCGTCTTCGAGATCCAGCAGTGCATAGCAGATATCGTCAGCGGCTTCGACGAGATACGCCAGCGGATGCCGGCACCAGGCGGTTTCGCCATACGGCAACAAGCCCAGACGCTCGGCAACCTCGCCCAATTGCTCGCGTTCCGACTGGTAACAGCCGAACTTGCCGGCCCGCGAGGTACGCTCCACCGTCCACGGATACTTGAGCATCGTGCCTAGCGTGGCGGCGGTCAGGCGCATGCCGCCATTGAACTGGTTGTACTCGATCTGGGTGACGATGCGAAACCCTTGGGCATTGCCCTCGTAGGTCAGCAGGTCCTCGCGCTCGGCCGGCGAAAGCTCAGTCAACAGCCCACTGCCCTCCGCTTCGGCACGCTTGAACCAGTCGCGAATGGCGTATTCGCCGGCATGCCCGAACGGCGGATTGCCGATGTCGTGCCCTAAGCAAGCCGCCTGCACGATGACCCCCAAGTCGGCGGGCGTAATCCAGTCCGGTAGCCGCTCGCGCAACTGCTCGCCAACGATCATGCCTAGCGAGCGCCCCACGCAGCCCACCTCCAACGAATGCGTCAAACGCGTGTGGATATGATCGTTGTCGGTCAGCGGGTGCACCTGGGTCTTGCGCCCCAAGCGCCGGAACGACCCGGCGAAGACGATACGGTCGTGATCCTTGTGGAACGGACTGCGCCCGATCTCCTCGCGCGAGCCCCCGTGCTTGTCGTTGAGACGCATCGGGTCGAGCAAGCGCTCCCATTGCATGGCGGTCATCGCACTCTCCGGCTATCAGTGGTCCAGGCTTCGGGCTTCGCAGCATTCTAGTTCGTAGCTCGTGGCTCGTAGCGCGTGGCTCGTGGCTCGTGGCTCGTGGCTCGTGGCTCGTCAGCGTAACGCTTACTCCTTCACATCCATATAATCGCGCGCCCAGGCACGATACTCGTCCAGCGTAGAGTAACGCGTGGACAACTGCGACGCGCTCAGCTCGCTGGCGGCGATGTCACGCTGCTCGCGCAGGCAGTCGTAAGTCGCCTTGATCGCGGCGAAATAGGCCGCGTGGCCGTTGACCACCACGCGCACGCCAAGCGCGGCCAAGCGCTCGCGATCGCGCAGTTCAGGATTGCCGTAGGTGACCAGCATCAGCGGGATATCCAGCGGCGCGGCCAGACGCGCGAGATGATCGAAGTCACGCACGCCCACCAGGCAGATGGCATCCACGCCCGCCGCCTGATAGGCGCACACACGCTCGACGGCAGCGTCATCGTCGAGCTGACCGGCATTGGTGCGCGCAATGATCGCCATCGCCGGGTCGATGCGGGCCTCCAACGCCGCACGCATCTTGCCCACGCCCTCGTCGAGCGGGATGAGATCGGTGGACTTATGCCCATGCTGCGCCGGTAGCAATGTGTCCTCGATAGTCAACGCCGCCACGCCGGCACGCTCGAGTTCGGTGATGGTGCGCATGACGTTGAGCGCGTTGCCATAGCCATGATCGGCGTCAGCGATCACCGGCAGCCGCGTCACGCGGCCGATGCGGGTCGCCTGCTCGACGAACTCGCTCAAGGTGATCAGGGCGAAATCCGGCGCCGCCAGCACCTGCAGCGAGGCCACCGAGCCCCCTAGGATGCCCACCTCGAAGCCCAGGTCTGCGGCGATGCGCGCCGACATCGGGTCGAACACCGAAGCGGTGAAGAAGCACTGATCGGACGCCAACAGGGCGCGGAAGTCGTTACGTAGATCGTGTTGCGAGGGGGTTGCCACTCAAGACTCCTATTGTCACGCGACGGCCGTACCGCGCGCGGGCGAAAGGCCCGCATAGAGGACGACGGTCGGATTGAACACGGCCAGCTTGGCTGGCGCATGAGACATGCCTCCCGCGGACACGCCACCTTGCAGACCCGGCGGGAAAGCATATCGAATTAGACGTTAGGAGGAGAAGGATATTACGCCGCGCCACAAGATGCACGGGCTTACCCCGCCCTTGTCGAGAGCGGGTATTGCAGCCCCAGCCGAGCAGCCTGGACTATTCGTCCGCCAACGCCGGCAGCAGCACCTTGAGTTTGCGCGTCAGGGTATTGCGACCCCAGCCGAGCAGCTCGGCGGCCTCGCCCTTGCGTCCCCCGGTGTGCTTGAGCGCGGTCTCGATGAGGATACGCTCGAAATCCGGAACTGCCTCCTCGAGCAGATGCGTATGCCCCGCCGCCAGAGCACGGTCAGCCCACTCACGAAAGGCGCCGCGCCAATCGCCGCCGGCACTTTCGGTGCCCTCGATATCGCGCAGCTCCGGTGGCAGGTCCTCGACCAGCACCTCGCGTCCCGATGCCATGACCGTCAGCCAGCGACAGGTGTTCTCGAGCTGGCGCACGTTGCCCGGCCAGGGCAGCTGCGTGAGGTGCTGCTCGGCTTCCTGGGTCAGCACCTTGGGCTCGGTGGCGAGCTCCTTGGCGGCCTCGGCCAGAAAGTGCTGCGCCAAGCGTGGAATGTCCTCACGCCGCTCAGAGAGGCGCGGTAGATGGATACGAATCACGTTGAGGCGGTGAAACAGATCCTCACGGAAGCGGCCATCCTCGACCAGGCGCTCCAGGTGCTGGTGGGTCGCGGCGATGATGCGCACGTCGACCTTGACCGGCGTATGGCCGCCGACCCGGTAGAACTCACCATCCGCCAGCACGCGCAACAAACGGGTCTGGGTCTCGGCGGGCATGTCGCCGATCTCGTCGAGGAATAGCGTACCGCCATCGGACTGCTCGAAGCGCCCGCGACGCTGCGAGGTCGCCCCGGTGAAAGCGCCCTTTTCATGGCCGAAGAGTTCGGATTCCATCAGATCCTTGGGAATCGCCGCCATGTTAAGCGCGATGAAGGGCCCGCCATGCCGTGGGCTGTGCTGATGCAACGCCTGGGCGACACGTTCCTTGCCGGTCCCCGATTCGCCGTTGATCATCACCGTGATATGCGATTGCGAAAGCCGCCCGATGGCGCGGAAGACCTCCTGCATCGCCGGCGCCTCACCGATGATCTCCGCCGACAGGCCTTCCGGCACCGCCGCTGGCGCACGCCGCTCGCGGGCATGCGCCACGCCACGGCGTACCAACGCCAGAGCCTCGTCGACGTCGAACGGCTTGGGCAGGTACTCGAAGGCGCCACCTTGATACGACGCCACGGCACTGTCGAGATCGGAATGCGCGGTCATCACGATCACTGGCAGATCCGGGTGGCTTTCGCGAATGCGCGCCATCAGGTCCAGCCCGTCGAGTCCCGGCATACGGATATCGGTCAGCAGCACATCGGGCGGTTGACGCAGGATCTGTTCCAGCGCGGTATCGGCACGCTCGAAGCTTTGCACCTCGAGATCCGGCTGAGCCAGCGCGCGCTCCAGCACCCAGCGAATGGCGCGGTCATCGTCGACGATCACAATACGTGCAGCGTCAGTCATAGGGCCTCCCGAGCCTCAATGGTGGCTCTCAAGCGGAATCAATAAGCGGAATTCGGTACACCCGGGCACCGAGTCGCACTCGATCAAGCCCTGGTGCTGATGCAGGATCGATTGCGCGATGGAAAGGCCCAGGCCACTGCTCTCGGCCCGCCCCGAGACCATGGGATAGAACAGCGTCTCGCGCAGCGTCTCAGGGATGCCGGGGCCGTTATCGAGGATGCCTAGCTCGCAGACCAGACGGTGACGCTCGGCGCCCAGTGTGAACTGTCGCCGCGCCCGCGTGCGCAGGGTCAGGCGTGGGCCGTCGATGCCATGCTCCTCCATCGCCTGGACGGCATTGCGGGCGACGTTGAGCACCGCCTGAATCAGTTGCGCTTCGTCGCCGTCCAGCTCCGGCAGGCTGGGGTCATAATCGCGCACGTAGTCGATGCGCGGATGCTCGGCCTCCAGCAAGGTCCGCACGCGCTCGAGCACCTTGTGAATGTTGAGCGGCTCGTGGCGGCTCATACTGTTGGGCCCCAGCATACGATCGACCAGATCGCGCAGGCGGTCCGCCTCCTCGACGATGACCCGCGTGAACTCGGCAAGCTGCGGATCGGGCAGGTCGCGCTCGAGCAACTGCGCCGCGCCACGAATGCCGCCCAGCGGATTCTTGACCTCGTGTGCCAGCCCACGGGTGAGCACCTTGATGGTCTCCTGGCGCGCGATCAGCGCCTCCTCACGGGAAATGCGCAACAGCCGGTCGCGTGGCTCGATCTCGATCAGCAGTTCATCGGCGGACAACGGCGTGACGGTGAAGTCCACCGTCGCCGAATCGCCCGATGGCAACGCCAGCGATGCTTCGCGCTGGGTGAAGGGATGCAGTTCATCACGCGCCTTGAGCAACACCTCCTCGACACTGCCCTCGACGCCCGCCAGGCTTTCCAGCCGCTGGCCCATGACACGCAATCGGCTGGTCGCCAGCAAAGACTCGGCGGCCGGATTCATCCAGCGCACATGCAGGGCGCCATCGAGCAGCACCACTGCTGTCGTCAGGTGTTCCAGCAAACGCTTGGGTTCAACCGAATGCAGTGGTTCGACCGAATGTTGTGGCAAAGGAGATTCTGGCATGACCCATCCATTATCCATCGTCCATGTACGTTATCAGTGCAAGAAGCACGCCAGTCTGTCGCCGCCCGGCATAGGGCAGTGCAGTCATCGGCACATGAGCCTGTTACGCACCAAAATAGTGCAAAAAGGGGAAGGCATACAGCGCCAGGCGCCAAAGCAGTTCACTGGCTGCCGCTGCCACCGGTATTGCGGGGATTGTTGGGATTGGCGGGTAAGTACACGCTGGCACGTTGTACATAAAGCGTGACCGGAGCACTACGTTGGCGCACACGTCCTTCGGAATCGACGACTTCAGCGCGCAAGGTGTGCTCCCCACGCACTAGTTCGGTGACTGAGAAGGTGGTCGCATGCCGGGCCGGACCGCTCACCTCACCATCGAGAACAATGCGCAGCTTATCCGTCTCGCGCAGTTCGGGAGTGACCGCCACGCGCACCTTGGTATCGCCCGCCGCGCCAGTGGGCAGGGTCGCTTCGTTGCCAGGGGCCGCAATGGTGAGACGCTGATAAGCGGTGAATGACGATGCGGCATCCGCTTCCGCCTCGATCGCTGCGTCCGGCGGCGCCTGGCGATCGTTGGTCTCGCGCGGCTGGCCAGGTATCGTGTTCACCGTACCGACGTCCACCTTCTCTCCTACCGGGCGGTCGGAAAAGGTCACGTTGCCTTGCGCATCGACGCTGCGATAGACCGGCGTCGCCTGTGCCGCAGACACACCCAATGCCCCAGCCATGAGTAGCGCCCAAGCGCCTTTCAACCATGTCGCGGTGGCCCACCCTTGGCGCATGCCCTTCTCCTAGTGCCTATACCGAACGCTCAGTCTAGCGCACCTTTTTTACTCAACCACAACACGCCTCAGCCACCACACGCCATAACCTAAAAGACCCCGTCACATCGGACGGGGCCTCGGTCAGCGGTGATCACGTTTTGTCGTGCGAGATCAGCAGCTGTAGTACATGTCGAATTCAACCGGATGCGTCGCCATACGCAGACGATCGACCTCTTCCTGCTTGAGCTCGAGGTAGGCGTCGATCATCTCGTCGGTGAACACCTCACCCTGGGTGAGGAAGGTGCGATCGGCATCCAGCGCCTCCAGCGCCTGGTCGAGGCTCTCGGCCACGGTGGGGATCGCCTTGCCTTCTTCCGGCGGCAGGTCATAGAGGTTCTTGTCCATCGCGTCGCCAGGATGGATCTTGTTCTTGATGCCATCGATACCCGCCATTAGCAGCGCGGAGAATGCCAGGTACGGATTGGCGGTCGGGTCGGGGAAACGGCACTCGACGCGCTTGCCCTTGGGGCTCGCGGTATACGGAATACGGATCGACGCACTGCGGTTACGCGCGCTGTAGGCGAGCATGACTGGCGCTTCGAAGCCTGGCACCAGGCGCTTGTAAGAGTTGGTCGACGCGTTGGTGAAGGCGTTCAGAGCACGCGCATGCTTGATGACACCGCCGATATAATACAGCGCGGTTTCGGACAGCCCTGCGTATTCGTCGCCGGCGAACATGTTGGCGCCGTCTTTCCAGAAGGACTGGTGCACGTGCATGCCGGAACCGTTGTCACCGACCAGTGGCTTGGGCATGAAGGTCGCGGTCTTGCCGTACGCGTGGGCCACGTTGTGGATCACGTACTTCATTTCCTGAACTTCGTCGGCCTTCTTGACCAAGGTGTTGAACTTGACGCCGATCTCGTTCTGGCCGGCGTTGGCCACTTCGTGGTGATGCACTTCGACCGACTGACCAATGGCTTCCAAGGTGTTGCACATCGCACTGCGGATGTCGTGGAAGCTATCCACTGGCGGCACCGGGAAGTAACCGCCCTTGACGCGCGGACGGTGCCCCAGGTTGCCACCTTCCACGTTGGTGGAGTCGGTCGCCCAGGCGCCTTCCTCGGACGTGATCTTGTACATCGCGCCCTGAATGTCGGCGTTCCAGTGCACTTCGTCGAAGACGAAGAATTCCGGCTCCGGCCCAAAGAAGGCGGTGTCACCCAGGCCAGTGGACTTCAGGTACGCCTCGGCGCGCTTGGCGATGGAGCGCGGATCACGCTCATAGCCCTGCATGGTGGCCGGCTCAATGATGTCACAACGCAGCACCAGGGTAGCGTCTTCGGTGAACGGATCGAGATAACCGCTGCCATCTTCCGGGCGCAGGATCATGTCGGACTCGTTGATCCCCTTCCAGCCTTCAATGGAGGAGCCATCGAACATCTGGCCATCCTCGAAGAACTCATCATCGACGGCGCCGGCCGGAATCGTGACGTGCTGCTCCTTGCCCTTGGTATCGGTAAAGCGCAGATCCACCCACTTGATATCGTGTTCTTCGATCAGGGCGAGGGTCTTCTCGGACATGATTTCCTCCACTATGAGCTCACGGCTCGGGTCGTTTGCTTGCGTGTTCAGCGTCGTTTGTAGCACGCCCGCCAGTAGCTGCCCACGGGTATGCACTTTACGTTTTGCAATGCAGAAGGCATGCCAACCACTGAGCCATCTGAGTGCGCCTGCGATAACTGCATGATCAATAAAGAAAAAAATAGACCGTCTTGGCGCATCGACCAGCACCACTTTGGCGCTAAGTACGCCACATATAAGTGCACAAGCATTACCAGCGCCTCAATTCGGTGCAAAGAACAACCCATGTGAACCAAAATAGTGCACAGCCCTATGGCCGACTGCTCACCGACGCGACGCTGGCAACATTCTGTCGATTTATTCACCAAGGCTGACTGGCTAAATCGAGACAACGAGATATGCTGATAGATAGCGTAACCGCTATCACAACATCATGCCCCAAAGGAGATTTTTGCCGTTCGCGACAGGACGTCACCACGGCAACAACGCTTGGCACATCGAGCAACCAGAAGTGCGGAGGGACACGCCATGAGTCATCTCAGCCTTGCCCATGACGTAGTGCAGCGCCTGCGCGGGCACTGGCGACGCAGCCTGAACGAGCCGCTTCGCGGACGCAGTGCGATCCTGGTCATACAGCGCGTACTGTCCGACGAAGCCGCCGCACGCCTGCCCCACCGGGCGCCCTATTGCCTCGGCCCAGAAAGCTTTCGACGGCTGCTCGACCACCTCACCGATCACGCTCAGATCGTTTCTCTGGCCAGCACCCGCCGTTTGCATCGCGACCCGGTGCCACGCATCGCGCTGACCTTCGACGGCGGCTGGCGCGACACTGCGGAGGTCGCGCTACGGCAACTCGAGCGCCTGGCATTGCCGGCCAGCATGTTTCTGAATACAGGCGATTCAGGCCGTTCACAAGGCGATTGGCGGATGGCCCTCGGCGACATCCTCTGGGACGGTCTCCAGCCCATGCGCGTTCGCGAATGTCTCGGCGATGCCGGGCTCCCGCTGCCACCGCCACGACCCAACCACCCTAATACCGCTTACAGCAGCGCCGTGCACGACTATCTCGAGCAACTCGCGCAGCAGGCCGCCCCATTGACGCTAGCGCGGCTCGGTTCGGCGCTGGGTACCGAGCTCGATATCGCCCCCCAAACGCTCGACCCGTTCAGCGTGCGCCGCTTGGAGAGCAACGGCCTGGTGCGTTTCGGCACGCGCGGCGTCGCCGCCACACCGTTAGAGACGCTCGACGATCGTCAGATCCAATGGCAAATTCGCCAATCGCGTCGCCAACTCAGCGTGCTATGCCGCGACCCATTGTCTTATTTCGCCTATCCACAGCCGGAAGCTTCGCTCCGTGTACGACAACTGGCCCAGCGCTGTGGCGTTCAGGAAGCCCTGCATAGCCATGCCGGCTGGCTCTCGCACCGCGACGACCCGTTGGCATTGCCACGCTTCCCGATCACGCAACCCGTTGCCAGCAGCACGGGACGTTTATACGACTATCTTTTGGGGCAACTTTAAAGCAGCGCGTGCATCACACTCACGGGCCTGCCACACGCCTACAACCCCGCACGCCGCTGACCTTTTGCATGCAAGTCTATAACGCCCTCAGACCCCAAAATCCAGACGTGCGGTCAGGCGGATGTCGCGCCCTGGGGAGAGCGCGTAGCCCTTATAAGTATCGAGAAATCCACGATAATCCTCATCAAAGAGGTTATGGACAGCAAGATCCAGATGGAGCACTTGCCCGCCAACACGTGGCGCGATCCCCGCGCCGAGATCGACCAGGGTGTAACCATCGGTCGAAGCACTGCCAAAGGGGGCATCGTCGAACTGGCTGAAGGGTTCACCGGGCGCTGCATCCTTCGAGGCGTAGCGACGAACCGTCAAGGATGTATACGGATTACGCGCCCACCCTTCCCCTTGTGGCGCGAAACGAGCACCGACACGCATGTTGTCGGCGGGCAACAAGGGCAAATCGTCACCATTGTCACGCCGTTCACCGTTAACGGTTTCCGCCGCCGCTGAGAGCGTCAGCTGACGCGTGACATCCTGCTCGATGGACAACTCCACGCCGCGCAGTATGGCGTCGGTCTGAGCGTAAGCGAAGACCGGCGATCCTCCCCGTGACTCGCCGATATCACGGGGAAAAATATAATCGTCGATCACGTTGCGATAAACGGTTGCATTGGCGCGTGTCGTGCTCGATGCCCAGCGCAGCGAGAGATCGGTGTTGAGCGAGGTCTCTGGATCGAGATCAGGGTTGCCACGCTGAAAAGCGGCTACTCCCCCATGCTTGCCGGCAACATACAGCTCAAAAAGGCTGGGCGCGCGAAATCCACGTCCCGCGTTGGCTGCCAGAGAGAGATTATCGGTAAATGAATAGAGACCGCCCAGTGAACCGGTCACGACATCGTAGCTTTGGCTCTCAGCATCGGTGACGTTCTGGGAAGGGTTAGCCGTCTTGGACGCCTTCCCCTCGATTCGATGATGGTCATAACGCAGCCCCGCCTGCAGCAAGAGATCCCCGAACCGCTTTTCCTCGAAGGCGAAAGCAGCCACATTGTCGACCGTGCCACCGGGCGACAGCTGCGTCGTGCCACGTGATACTTGATCCTTGTGCGTGTATTCGACGCCCACCGTACCACCATCCAATCCAGCAAAGGGCCCGTGCTGTCCTTCAAGGCGTGCAGTGTACTGATCGAACTCGACATCGATGGTGTCATCGAAACCGTCCGCGCGCGAACGTCCACCTGCGTTGGAGCGACGCCGGTTATTCTGCCAGACGAGTTGCGGCTTCCAAGTTATCCCATCAACTCGCTTCTCGCCGGAAAGCTCGAGTTGCTGGTTTTCGATGTACTGCCCGACGCCTTCCGCACCTGCCGAGGGAGGTAACTGCCCAGCCGGCGGCGGCAGCAAGAAGTTATGTTCATCATTGAAGCGGGAATAACGTGCCGTCCAAGTACCGCCGTCGTCATCCCGAAAGCCCAGCGCTAGCTCCCCGTTGACTTGGTTGAAGTCGGTGTCGTCGAGCTCACCCGTATACGCAGGGGCATCACGCAATCCCTTTGAGGGCGGCGGTGGAAAATGCGTCGCCTCGTTGGGGGTCTGGATATTGCCACCGTCACGACGAATGAGGCCCAGCGAATAACCCAACCGACCATTTCCGCCCGTCGCCTTGATACCGGTGTCCCACTGGCCATTATTACTGGAGTAACGCGTGAGCGTTTCCCCTTGGACAGGCGTATCCCAGGCGATTTCCGAAGAGAGCATATTGATGGCGCCGCCTAAGGCGCTCGAACCATAGAGCACGCTCGACGCCCCGCGTACCACCTCGACGCGGTCCAGCAGGAACGTATCGGTCGTCGGCATGTGGCGCACACCATATTGTTGGTGATCGACCCCGATGCCATTGTTGAGCATCTTGATCCGCTCGCCGGAGAGACCACGGATCACCGGTTTACCCACACTATTACCAGTGCTGATCGAGTTAATCCCTGCCTGCGACTCGAGCGCCTCACCGATGTTAGTGGCGCCCTTGGCTTCCATCTCACCGGAGTCAACCACATCGACATCGGCCGCCTGCAATAACGGATTACCCGGCAAGGGCGCGCCCGTCACAGTGACGGGCTCAAGTGTCTGCGATTCGCTATCTGGCGCCGCCATCGCGACATGCGATGCCATCGACACATTCAAGATAAGCGTCCCAATAAGGACACCTGCCGCACGCCGTTCCCCTGAACACATTGTTGCACCTGTTTTTGATGGCATATTTGAGATGTTATATCATAACTAAAAAAAGTCGATGTTCAAGAGTCGCACTTCTCGAACGTAGCAACGCTTTCGCGCTTCCAGATCACGCAAGCCGTTGCCAGCAGCGCGGGACGTCTCTATGATTGTCTCCCCGGGCACCTTTGATGAGTGAATAGCCCTTTTAGATCGGTGCGCTTCACCCCACGCCACGCGTCTATCAGGACGCGATAAATGGCGATTGACGAGTGCGCCGCCATTTTTTTGCGTATTTTCGTCCTGCCGCCAAAACGCCCCAAGTCCCTGATAGCGCCACGGTTATCGCCGCGCCAACGCGACTGTTGTCGTGCCGCGCCTGTTGGCAACGGTCATCAAACTGGCAGTCGTCGGCAACCTGACCCTATAATAC
The DNA here is from genome assembly GCF_029889785.1 of Chromohalobacter sp. 48-RD10. Classification (NCBI taxonomy): domain Bacteria; kingdom Pseudomonadati; phylum Pseudomonadota; class Gammaproteobacteria; order Oceanospirillales; family Halomonadaceae; genus Chromohalobacter; species Chromohalobacter sp. 48-RD10. The sequence continues at coordinate 24,175 of NZ_JARANX010000021.1, forward strand.
GGCCCAATTTTCAAGCAGGATCCCTACGTGATCGAGAACCTTCGCAACATCGCCATTATCGCCCACGTCGACCATGGCAAGACGACCCTGGTCGATCAGCTCCTGAGTCAGTCCGGCACCCTCGACCGCAAGGCCGAAGGGCAAGAGCGCATCATGGACTCCAACGACCAGGAAAAAGAACGCGGTATCACCATTCTGTCCAAGAACACCGCGATCCAGTGGCACGATTATCACATCAACATCGTCGACACGCCCGGACACGCCGACTTCGGTGGTGAGGTCGAGCGCGTCATGTCGATGGTCGATTCCGTGCTGTTGATGGTCGACGCCGTCGACGGCCCTATGCCGCAGACGCGCTTCGTCACCCAGAAAGCCTTCGATCGCGGCTTGAAGCCTATCGTCGTGGTCAACAAGATCGACCGTCCCGGCGCACGTCCTGACTGGGTCATCGACCAGATCTTCGATCTGTTCGACAACCTGGGCGCCAACGACGACCAGCTCGACTTCCCGATCATCTATTGTTCGGCGCTCAACGGCGTCGCCGGCATGGAACCGGACGCGCTCGAAGACGATATGACACCGATGTTCAAGTCCATCGTCGATATCGTCGAACCGCCCACGGTCGAGCGCGACGGACCGTTCCAGATGCAGATCTCCGCGCTTGACTACAACAGCTACGTCGGCGTCATCGGCCTGGGCCGTATCAAGCGCGGCAACGTGAGCCCGGGGCAGCAGATCAGCGTGATGTCCAAGGAAGGCAATGTCCGCAAGGGCAAGGTCGGCCAGGTCATGACACACCTCGGCCTCGAGCGCGTTCAGACCGAGCAGGCCGAAGCCGGCGACATCATCTGCATCACCGGTATCAGCGATCTGGCGATCTCCGATACGCTGTGCGATCCGGCCAGCGTCGAAGCGCTGCCGGTGCTGACCGTCGACGAACCCACCGTCTCGATGACCTTCCAGGTCAACGACTCGCCGTTCGCCGGCAAGGAAGGCAAGTTCGTCACCAGCCGCAACATTCGTGACCGCCTCGAGCAGGAGCTGATCCACAACGTCGCGCTGCGTGTCGAGGAAGCCGAAACGCCCGAGAAGTTCAAGGTCTCCGGCCGCGGCGAGCTGCACCTTTCGGTACTCATCGAAAGCATGCGTCGTGAAGGCTACGAGCTCGCCGTGGGCCGCCCCGAGGTCATCATCCGCGAGAATGATGGCGTCAAGCAGGAGCCGTACGAAGAAGTCATCATCGATTGCGAAGAGCAGCACCAAGGCGCGGTGATGGAAGAACTCGGCTACCGTAAGGGCGAGATGACCAACATGAACCCGGACGGCAAGGGGCGTGTTCGCCTGGACTTCATCATCCCCGCGCGCGGGCTGATCGGCTTCCGTGGCCAGTTCCTGGCGCTGACCTCCGGCACCGGCATCCTCACCAGCCGCTTCGACCATTACGGCCCGCTCAAGCCCGACGCCTCCGTCGAGCGTCGCAACGGCGTGCTGGTCTCCATGCTCTCCGGCAAGGCACTGGCCTACGCGCTGTTCGCCCTGCAGGATCGCGGCAAATTGCTCGTCGAGCACGGCACCGAAGTCTACGAAGGCATGCTGGTGGGCATCAACAACCGTGCCGACGACATGACGGTCAACCCTACCAAGGCCAAGAAGCTCGACAACATGCGCTCCGCCGGCACCGACGAAGCCCTGGTGCTGACGCCGCCGATCCGCTTCAGCCTCGAGCAGGCCATCGAGTTCCTCGATGACGACGAACTGGTGGAGGTCACGCCCGAGCATATTCGTGTGCGCAAGAAGCACCTCACCGAGAACGAGCGTAAGCGCGCCAAGAAGAAGTAACGGCGCTCCGCACTCGACAGCAACACGAAGCCCACCACTCGGTGGGCTTTTTCATGTCTGGCTAACCCAATAAAGGATACTCACTGCAAGCACAATACATGCACATAGGCCAGGACACGCCCAGCACATACAACATGGCATCATACTATGAGATGGAAAATAACCATCACAACGAATAGCAATATGACGAAAGTTTTAACTACAAAAATATCATTTTATGAGTAAATAAAACGCTTTTTATACAAAAAACAAAATATTTTACGGCAGCATAGAAGTCCTCGTTCTATTTCCACCACACCACGGTTTAAACGGCAACGGAGCCTATCATGACAAATAATGCCCACCCCAAGCCGTCCAACCTCTGGCAGCGCATTCCCTTGTGGCAAAAGATCCTCGCCGGCCTGGCTCTAGGGATCCTCGCCGGGGCGCTACTGGGTGAAGACGCCACAGTGTTCAAGCCGATCGGCGATATCTTCATCAGCGCCATCAAGATGCTTATCGTGCCGCTAGTATTCACCACCCTCGTGGTCGGCATCACCTCGATGCGCGACCCACAGAAGATGGGGCGCATAGGCGTGCGCACCATCAGCCTGTATCTGATAACTACTGCCTTCGCGATTGCCATCGGTCTGCTGGCCTCGACACTCTTACAGCCCGGAGTCGGCCTAGAGATGAGCTTCGACAAACCCGTCGAGGCCAAGGAAGCACCTACCCTGGTCGAAATACTTGTCGGGCTGGTACCACAGAACCCTGTCGACGCTCTGGCCAATGGCAATATTATGCAGATCATCGTCTTCGCCATCGGTCTGGGTATAGCTCTGACGTTGATCGGCGACAAAGGCGAGCCGGTGGTGCGCGTATTCGAGAGTTTTGCCCAAGCCATGTACAAGCTCACCGAGATTGTCATGGCCTTCGCTCCGTTTGGCGTGTTCGGCCTGATCGCCAACGTCTCGGGCAGCTACGGCATGGAGGTACTGCTGCCACTGGCCAAGGTGATAGGTGTCGCCTACTTGGCCAGCCTCGTGCATGTGCTAGTGGTCTACAGCGGTCTACTCGCTTTTGTGGGGCGCCTCAATCCGATACGCTACCTGCGCGGCATCCTCGATGCGCTGGTGGTCGCCTACTCCTCAGCATCATCGTCCGGCACCCTACCCGTCTCGCTGCGCTGCGCGCAGAAAAACCTCGGCGTCTCAGAGGGGGTTTCCGGCTTCGTACTACCCGTAGGTGCGACGATCAACATGGACGGCACCGCCATCTACCAGGGCGTGGTCGTCCTGTTCATCGCCCAGTTGGTCGGCGTCGATCTATCGCTCATGGACTACGGCATGATCATCGCCACCGGCACCCTAGCCTCGATCGGTACCGCTGGCGTACCCGGCGCCGGGTTGATCATGCTCTCGATTGTGCTGGCCCAGGTCGGCCTGCCGCTGGAAGCCGTCGCAGTGATCGCGGGCATCGACCGTATCCTCGACATGGCACGTACCAGCGTCAACGTGGCGGGCGACCTGATGGTTACCACCCTGGTCGGCAAGAATGAAGGGGAACTCGATCTCGATATTTACAATGCTATCGACGAGGGATCAAACACCTCATCAAGATAAATACAATTTCAAAAATAATGCCTTTATTTAATATGAGTTAAATATAGCAAGGGATACTGGTGCCCAACTTTCGAGGTGCAGTTCAACTCGGTGGGCTTCGTCGTTGTTGGGGCTAGCGTCGACAACCCAGGGGTTGCGACATGGCCTCGACTCAACACTTTCCCCCGCCCCTGACCTTGCAGTACTACCCGCTGGGCGGCACCGACCCCATCGTCGTCATGGGCGGCCTCAGCTACCGCTTTTAAAGGTCGCGACAACAGGTTCTGTTCGAAAGGCAGTTTGCGCACGCAAGCCTAGGCGTCCCGCCTTTTGGCGGGCTACCCTGTGGAGACACACGGACGCGACAGGAGCCCGCCATGCACAAGCACATCGATTGGGACGCTCCCGGCAACGCCAGCGTGACCCGCCACTACGCCAGCGACAAGCAGCACGAAGTCCAACCCTACCCCGGCATGATGCTCTCTACCCGCTATCAA
>NZ_JARANX010000210.1:0-608 GCF_029889785.1 Chromohalobacter sp. 48-RD10
ATGCAACTATATTTAGTCGCAAAAATGCCATGATCAACCTGCACAAGCCGCATCCAGGTAACGAATTGAAGGCCTACGCCAAGCGCCAAGTCATCGAGCAGCTACGCTTAGGAGGGCTGATCTAATGGAAAAACTCTTGAAGTACCGGGGCTACTACGGCTCCCTCGAAGCCAGCACCGAAGACAACTGCCTGTTCGGCAAGCTGCAGTTCGTTCGCGCCCTGGTCAGTTACGAAGGTGAGACGGTGGCGGAGTTGGAAGCCGCGTTCCGAGAAGCCGTCGATGACTATCTCGCCACCTGCGAGCAACTCGGCGAGGCGCCCGAGACTCCGTGCAAGGGCTCCTTCAACGTGCGCGTCGGCCACGACCTGCACCTGGCCGCTGCCGTTTCAGCCTCGCAGCACGGCATCTCGCTCAACGACCTCACCCGCCAGGCGCTGAACGACTACCTGCAACAGCATCCTTGACTGCCGGACACTGCGGGCTTCGGGCGCCAGGTTCGGGGCGCTGTGAAGAGCGGCTTCGGGCTTCGGCAGCATTTTAGCTCGCAGCTCGTCGCTCGCAGCTCGTTGCTCGTAGCTCGCAGCTCGTTGCCCGTTACTCGTAGCT
>NZ_JARANX010000211.1:0-601 GCF_029889785.1 Chromohalobacter sp. 48-RD10
ATACCGAAATCAAAGAGGCCCAACAGCAAGGGCTCGACGGCTACCCGGTCTTCACCCGCAAGGCGTGCACCGACGTCACCTACCTTGCCTGCGTGCATTTCCTGCTTTCCGAGAATACTCGGGGGCGCATCTTCCCGCAGTTCGCGACACACAACGCACACACCATCAGCACCATACTGGAGCTCGCCAATGCGGGGGATCGTCATTTCGAGTTCCAGCGCCTGCATGGCATGGGTGAAGCGCTCTATGACGCCGCACTCAAACGTGCACCACAGGGCACCTACTGCCGTATCTACGCACCGGTAGGCGCGCACAAGGACCTGTTGCCCTACCTCGTGCGGCGCTTGTTGGAAAACGGTGCCAATTCGTCTTTCGTGCACCAGTTGGTCGATCCTGGCGTGCCCGTGGAAAGCCTCTGCGAGCATCCGGTAGAAACCTTGGCGCAATACGATACTTATGCCAATCCACGGATTCCGCTGCCACGCGATATCTATGGGGAAAAACGCAAGAACTCCAAAGGCGTCAACTTGAACATCAACAGCCAATACCAACCGCTGATCGACAGCATGGCGACATTCATGGAGCGCGAACACCACGTCAA
>NZ_JARANX010000212.1:0-597 GCF_029889785.1 Chromohalobacter sp. 48-RD10
TCCGGGATCGGCTCGTCACCAGACCCTTTGGGTGTTATATGGTCAAGCCTCACGGGCCATTAGTACACGTTAGCTCAACGCCTCGCAGCGCTTCCACACCGTGCCTATCAACCAGCTCGTCTCGCTGGGCCCTTCAGGAGGCTCGAGGCCTCGGGGAGATCTCATCTTGAAGGGGGCTTCCCGCTTAGATGCTTTCAGCGGTTATCCCGTCCGCACATAGCTACCCGGCAATGCCACTGGCGTGACAACCGGAACACCAGCGGTGCGTCCACTCCGGTCCTCTCGTACTAGGAGCAGCCCTTCTCAAATCTCCAACGCCCACGGCAGATAGGGACCGAACTGTCTCACGACGTTCTAAACCCAGCTCGCGTACCACTTTAAATGGCGAACAGCCATACCCTTGGGACCGACTTCAGCCCCAGGATGTGATGAGCCGACATCGAGGTGCCAAACACCGCCGTCGATGTGAACTCTTGGGCGGTATCAGCCTGTTATCCCCGGAGTACCTTTTATCCGTTGAGCGATGGCCCTTCCATACAGAACCACCGGATCACTAGAACCTGCTTTCGCACCTGCTCGACGTGTCTGTCTCGCAGT
>NZ_JARANX010000213.1:0-584 GCF_029889785.1 Chromohalobacter sp. 48-RD10
GGCGAGGCAGTAACCGACATAGGCGCCGCTGCCGATGACGCCCGCCAAGGTCGGACTCAATCCGACATCGTCGCGCATGCCGGGCAGGAACAGCCCATAGGCGAAACGCGCCAGGCCGTAGGTGGTGCCAATCAGCATGGTGCCGGCGACGATCAGGCGAAATTCGATGCGCGTCATGCGGTGTACTCCCCTCGGTCTGTAGCCGGCATCGTGTTGATGAAGTGTAAAACGATCGTTTTCGATATGGGCGTAATGGATCCCCGGTTTGAGCCCGGTTAACGTCACTAGGCGTTAGCTATGCTGCGCTTCGCCGCGAAACCTGTTACTGAACTCGGTGCCGCTACGACGCTCGTGCGACCGTGACCAGACGCTGTGCCGCCCGCCGTGCGACATCGACGGTCGCGACGCCGCGATACGCCGCCATGTGGGTCGCGCCTTCAAACAGCAGTTGAATCGACTCGGCGAGCTCATCGTCCTGCCGGCCGATCTCCGCGACGATGATGGCGTCGATCCGATCCCGCAGGCGCTGCTTGTGGCGTGCCATCGCCTCGGCGATCTCCGGCACGTCGCCGCCGGTTTCCCCC
>NZ_JARANX010000214.1:0-577 GCF_029889785.1 Chromohalobacter sp. 48-RD10
TGACGCCACGAATGAAAGAAAGGATTGCGTCTTGCGCTTTAAATTATGTTATAACATAACGTATTGGTGTTCAATACACGCTCATACATGCTTGGAGACCCGTTCGATGCAGCGTTTCAGTCCCTACCTGGCGGCACTACTCATGTCGCCAGTCATGTCGCCGGCCGCCGCTTCCGCCGCTGTCCCTTCCGTCGCAGTCGATATCCCACCGGTCTATTCGCTGGTCGATCGCGTGATGGGAGACCTGGGCTCCCCGAACCTGCTGATCCAGCAGGGCGCGTCTCCCCATCGTTACGATATGCGTCCATCCGAAGCCGAAGCGCTCGAGAACGCCGATGCCGTGTTCTGGATCGGCGAAGACCTGACCCCGTGGTTGACACATTCCATGAACACCCTGGGCGACGATGCTCTCAGTGTCGAGCTCATGGACTTGCCCGAAACGCAGACACTCGAGTACCGCCAGGGCGCCACCTTCGAAGCGCATCATCATGGTCATGGCGGACACGACCACGGCCACGACCACGACCACGACCACGACCACGACCACGACCATCAGCATGATCACGCCCATGACGGG
>NZ_JARANX010000215.1:0-570 GCF_029889785.1 Chromohalobacter sp. 48-RD10
AGGCGGGCGAGCGCAGCCAGCCAAAAAGTCGCAGGCCGGCGAAATAGGCCGCCAGGGTGAGCACGATGGCGGTTTCAGGACGTTGCGGCAGCATGTTGGCCAGGCTTTCCAGGCGAAGTAAAAACTCACTCATGCGGTCGCTCTCCGGACATTGAGACCAGACGCTGCATCAGCCACAGCGTAGTTAACGAGCTGAGCAGTGTGCCCAGGACCAGAGCGATGAAGATGGTCAGCCATTGGCCGCTGAATTCGTCGGCTTGGAAGAAGATGCCGACGACGCCTGGCATGATGAGCAGTGCCAGCATGCCGATCAACGGTTGGCTGGCGGCGTCGAGGTCGTGGCTCAAGCGGCGGCGCAGCAGAAGCCAGAGGGTGAGCAATAACATACCGGCCACCCCGCTGGAGAGCGGGAGTGCGAACAGCTCGACGATGATGTCGCCGAGCATCAAAAACGCCGTCAGGATCAGAAAACCCCGTAGGATGGACAGCATGCGGATAGCCCTTGCATGAATGTGCCGGAGATTGACACGCATCATACCAGAGCTATATCTTATACACATCTGACGCGGC
>NZ_JARANX010000216.1:0-564 GCF_029889785.1 Chromohalobacter sp. 48-RD10
ACTGAGCGACGTGGGAATGGAGGTGCACGTTGCACGACGCCATCCACGCAAGCTCAAGCGCGGCGTGCATCGCGCCAACCATTTTACGCTTCGTCTGAGCGGCGAGATTGCCGCACATCCCGACTTGGCGCGTCGTTGGCGAACCCTGTGCGCGGATGGCGTGCCCAATTACTTCGGTCCGCAACGCTTCGGTCGCGAAGGGCGCAATTTGATACTTGCTCAGAAGGCCTTTGCACGCGGTTGGCGCAAGCGTGACGACCCTCATGGGATGCAGCTTTCGGCGGCGCGTAGCTTCCTGTTCAATGAGGTGCTGGCTACGCGCCTGCGCGCGCAGACCTGGCGGACGCCGCGTCCGGGGGATGTGCTGGCGCTGGCGGGAACGGCCAGCCGTTTTGCGGCCGACGAGGTCGATGCGGTCTTGAATGAGCGCGCCGCGCGCGGCGACGTCACGCCCACCGGCCCGATGTGGGGACGCGGACGTCTGGAGAGTGGCGCGGAAGTGGCCGAGGAAGAAACGCGCCTCGTGGCGCGGCATGAAGCACTCATGCAGGGACTGGAAGCCGC
>NZ_JARANX010000217.1:0-534 GCF_029889785.1 Chromohalobacter sp. 48-RD10
GCCTGAGCGTCGACTTCAGCGACCAGACGCCGCTGACGCCCGAAGCGATCGACGCCCTACCCGACGCCGATACCCGCTGACCGGATCGCCAGGACTTCTCATGTCGCCTCTGCCCACCGCCACGCGCGCGCCCCGTTATCTCGCCTGGGCCTGGCTAGCCGCCCATCTGCTGTGTCTGGTGGCACTCGGCTGGCTGCTGCGCGACGGCCTGCCTGCAGACACCCGGCTGACCGCCATGCTGCCGGAGGATCGTCAGGCCCCGCTGGTGGAACGTGCCAGTGCCAAGCTGGGCACGAGTTTCGAGGACCGCTTCGTACTGCTGGTGCATGCCGACGATCTATCGAGCGTCACGCCCGCGCTGGCCGAGGTGCTCACCGAGCTCACTGGGAACGATGGCGCTGCGTCGGTGATCGACACCCTGACCTGGCGCGACACCGATCTACTCGACGACGATCCTCAGGCGGCACTCGATGCCTATCGCTATCGCCTGCTGACCCCCGAGATACGCCAGGCCATCGATGCCGACGGCGGTAA
>NZ_JARANX010000218.1:0-533 GCF_029889785.1 Chromohalobacter sp. 48-RD10
TTTCCTGATAGTCCTGCAATTCATCCCAGATTCTTGTGAGGCGATGAGTGCCTTTCGGAGCATCGAACGATGTCGCACCGACGACACCAATGTCATAGCCTCGCTCGGCGAGTTGGCGCAGCATCTCACGAATTGACATTGAGGCGCCGCTGGAGGTGTCCAGCAGGCAGTACGGGTTAGCCCAGAGAATGCGAGGCTTGCGGGGTACTTGGCGGGGGCTATGCTTGTTGGATGCTTGCTTTTTACGCTTGCTTGCCATGGGGCGGCTCCGAAGATTTATACCTGACACTTTGTGCCATGCTACCAAGCGATGGGATGTTCAAAAGCTGGAGAAAAGCGGCGGTACATCATCAATTCCAACAAAAAGCCCCCGAGGAAGTCCCCGAGGGCTTTGTCCGCATGGTGCTTTCTGCCATGAGTCAGTGAGGGGAAATTATCCCAGCAGTGACAGGGCGTTCTGCGGCAGTTGGTTGGCCTGGGAAAGAACGGAGGTACCGGCCTGTTGCAGAATCTGGTTCTTGGTCATGTTGGAG
>NZ_JARANX010000219.1:0-517 GCF_029889785.1 Chromohalobacter sp. 48-RD10
CGTGATGGCCGAAGCTGCCCACGGCATGATGGTTCTTGCCATGCACGTCGTTGGCCACGGCACCACCCACCGTGGCCAAGCGCGTCCCCGGCGTGCTGGGCAAGAACCAGCCTTGTGGCACCACCAGAGCGAGGAGCTCGGCCAGGGTGACGCCTGCCTCACAGCGCAGTACCCCCTGCTGCGGGTCGAACTCGATAAAGCGATCGAGCCCTCGGGTGAGCAGCAGCGTACCCTGTTCGGTCAGGCACACATCCCCATAGCTGCGCCCGCTGCCATAAGCCAGCAACGGCCTGGGCAGGCTATCCGGCACGCCGGCAGAGCGTTGGGTCAACGCATGGACCGCGTCGGGAACCACGCGCGGCAGACGGTTCCATGACCGTGGGGCGGTCATGCTGTCTCCTCCGCAGGTGATTCACCATGACGGCTGCGGATCAAGGCCACCAGACCGATCATCACCGCAAACCACAGCGTCGCCAGGCGAATTAATACGGTCGCCGCGATTGCGGCGGGCATAGTC
>NZ_JARANX010000022.1:0-26729 GCF_029889785.1 Chromohalobacter sp. 48-RD10
AGCGGCCAAGGCGGCGGGCCATGAGGTACGCGTACCGTTCCTGAAAGGTCGCGGTGATGCTCTCGATGAAATGACCGATGCCGACTCCTTTGAGCCGCTGGAGCCGTTGGCCGATGGCTTTCGTAATTGGCAGAAGAAAGACTACGTGGTCAAGCCGGAAGAAATGCTGCTCGACCGTGCCCAGTTGATGGGGCTGACCGGGCCGGAAATGACCGTGCTACTCGGCGGTATGCGAGTGCTCGGCACCAACCATGACGGTACCCAGCACGGCGTATTCACCGAGCGTGAAGGCCAGTTGACCAATGATTTTTTCGTCAACCTGACCGACATGGGCAATGCCTGGAAGCCAGCGGGTAATGGCCTTTACACGATTCGCGACCGGCAAACGGACACGGTCAAGTGGACCGCGTCACGCGTTGACTTGGTCTTTGGTTCCAACTCGTTGCTGCGTTCTTACGCGGAAGTCTATGCCCAGGACGATAATGACGAGAAGTTCGTCAAAGACTTCGTCGCTGCCTGGACGAAAGTGATGAACGCCGACCGCTTCGACGTCGCGTAACACCTCCTTCCTATAGCGTGCATTGCACGCGGGGAACGCGACACGGACGCTTCAGAACGAAGCGTCCGTGTCGCGATACCGTCAGCCCTCCGCTTGATGTGATCGCTCCGATTCACGCCTTCTTGATGTGTACCCTTTAGCACGCCTGTGTTCTGCGGGTAGCGGCATGCCAACGTCGATCTCGTGACTGCAACATGTCTCATCGGTGCGCTGGAACTGGCTCTACCGTGTCTTGGGTGAGATGGCTAAGGTTTCGCAACGCTAGCTAGCCCATGCCCGTACTCAGGAGCCGCCGTGATCCCGACACTGCCCACTCTTGCTGCTGCGATGAGCCTGGCGCTATTGGCGGGCATGGTGCGTGGTTATTGCGGCTTTGGCTTTGCCATGCTGATGGCGCTGGGGCTGATGCTGTTCATGGCGCCAATTCAGGCCGTGCCGCTGGCGCTGGCGCTGGATCTCGTCGCGAGCATGGGATTGTGGCGTCGGGCTTTGCGGCATGCCGACTGGCCGTGCCTGCGCTATCTGCTGCTGGGTATGGCGGTGACAACCTTGATTGGGGTGTGGCTCCTGGCAAGCGTGCCGGCCTGGCCGATGCGCATCGTCGTTGCGCTACTGGCGATGGGCGGCGCCGTTGCCTTGCTGTGCCAGCGCGATGCCGCCTCGGCCGCGCACACGACGCATCTTCCGGGTGTGACGCTCGGCGCGGGTGGCGCTTCGGGGCTGTGCATGACGCTGGCCTCCGCCGGCGGGCCGCCGTTGATGCTGTATCTGCTATATCGGCGCATGCCACCGCTTGCGATGCGCGCCACGGCCATCGTTTTCTTCGCCGCGAGCAGCAGTGCATCCCTGCTTGGCCTGGGGCTGGCTGGAGCCTTGCACATCGGCACTTGGCACTGGGCGGCATGGCTATTGTTTCCGGCGCTGCTGGGTAACGTCCTCGGCCAGTGGCGCTTCGAACGCGCGCCGCCGCGCTCACTCAAGACCAGCGTTGCACCGCTTTTGATCGGGCTCTCGCTGTGGGTACTGCTCCGCGAAGTGCTTGCCTGATCACCAACATCACTCATTTTCACAACGGGAGGAAACCCGCATGACGGATTGTGTCTTCATCACCGGCGCTACCTCGGGCTTCGGCCGCGCCGCCGCGCATCGCTTCGCTGCCGCAGGCTGGTCGCTGGTGCTCACCGGACGCCGCCTGGAGCGTCTGGAAGCCTTGAAGGAAGAGCTGCATGGCCGGGTGCCGGTGCATATCGTCGCGCTCGATGTGCGTGACAGCGATGCCGTTGATGCCGCCGTGGCCGCCCTGCCGGAAGGTTTCAAGCGCGTGCGCACGCTGCTCAACAATGCCGGCCTCGCGCTGGCACCGCAGCCCGCTCAAGAAGTCGACCGGCGCGACTGGCACACCATGATCGACACCAACGTCACGGGGCTGGTCAACGTCACCCACGCGCTACTGCCGACACTGATCGACGTCGGCGCAGGCACTACCATCGTCAATGTCGGCTCCATCGCCGGCCAATGGCCCTACCCCAGTAGCCACGTCTACGGCGCCTCCAAGGCCTTCGTTCAACAGTTCAGCTACAACCTGCGCTGCGACTTGCTTGGCACCGGCGTGCGCGTGACTGACCTTGCCCCCGGCATCGCCGAAACCGAATTCACCCTCGTGCGCACCGGCGGCGATCAAGCCGCCTCCGACGCGCTATATAGCGGCACTACCGCACTCACCGCCGAGGACATCGCCGAGCAAATGTTCTATATCGCCACGCTCCCTCCACATATCAATTTCAACCGCCTGGAAGTCATGCCCACCCGCCAAGCCTGGTCGGCCTTCGCCATCGATCGCGACGAGTGAGGGACCGTAAAGGGGACACGTCCCGACCATGAGGTCGAGGGCAGCGCGTTCAATAGTGGTATCTGCAGGATATGATCGTAATGGACGCATCTTCCACGGCATAAACCAAGCGGTTAGTCTCATCGATTCGGCGTAACCAGAAGCCCGCCAGGTTTTCCTTGAGAGCTTCTGGTTTCCCGATACCTTCGAACGGAGACCGCTTCACATCAGTGATTAGCTTGTTGATGCGCATGAGAGTCTTCTTATCCTGGCTTTGCCAATAGATGTAGTCGTTCCATGCCTCTTCAGTCCAACAAAGCAACCGACTACTCACTTTCATCTACCAACCCACGTGTTGTTGCCTGGCCTGCCTTGTATTGCGCGATTGATTTACTCAGGTGTTCAGCATTAGCAGGGGAGCGCAATAGATGTACTGTCTCCATAAGGCTGTTGTAGTAATCCAGCGACATGACGACGGCATCTTCGGAATCACGGCGTGTAATCACAGTGGTGTCGGCGTCGTTGACCACTCCATCCAGCACTGCCTTGAGACCGTTGCGTGCGTCAGTGAAAGAAATAATTCTCATGAAACTCTTCCTGTACAGGATGCAGTGCATTTATAGAGTGAAGGGCGCTTCTGTACAAGATGCGGGACATCTTATCTTGCCGTTAACAGGCATCGGATAGAATGTGCATTCCTCCATGTGAACAGCGCATGATATTCGCCTGACGACTGTCAGGCTTCGACGCGCTGCGGTTCGGCTACGTCTACGGCTTGGTGCAAGGTGTCGACGAAGCGGGCCAGGGCGGGCGTCCAGGTGGCTGGCTCGGGCGCGGCGAAGTAGGTGTCGATTTCCGCGAGAGGCTTCGGCAGGGCAATATAGTGGATACCAAAGCGATGCTGATGAGCTTTGATAGTGCTCAAGGGGAGCACGGTATAGCCCATCCCGGCGGCGACACAGCCGAGCATGGCGTCCAGGCTTCCGAACTCGAAGATGCGCGCTGCGTTGACGCCATGGGAGGCCAGCAACAACTCGATGCGCTGGCGATAGCTACAGCCTTGGCGAAACGCGAGGAAGGCGGCAGCCATCAGTTCTTCCGAGTGGGGCATCGCGGCCATGGGTCGAGGGCCGACCAGTACGAGGCGTTCGCTGAAAGCCTTGAGCAGATGATAACGGCGATGTTCGAGACCTCCCGCGATGAATACGCCATCGACGTGGCTTGCCATCAGCATCTCGATGAGTTCCGCCGTGGAGCCTGTGTGTAGCGTGATGTCGACCTCGGGATGAGCGGCATGATACGCCGTGAGGATCGGAGGGAGCCGTAACGCGGTCGTGGTTTCCATGGCACCGATTCGCAGTTGGCCATGTGTCTTGTCGCTGCCCTTGAAGTGCGATAACGCTTCATCATGCGCAGACAGCATGCGCTCGGCATATGCCACCAGCGCGCGCCCGGCAGAGGTCAGGCGCGTCTGGCCAGCCCGGTGGACGAGCTGGGCGCCGAGTTCTTCCTCGAGCTTCTTGAGATGGGCCGTCACGTTGGACTGCACCGTATGCATCCGATCTGCGGCGGCCACGAAGCTACCGGTTTCGGCCACGGCCATGAATAAACGTAACGATTTGAGTTGCATGCCATGTCTCCCTGATCGAGAAGCTATCTCTAAACACGATACCAAGTATCAATATAAATCGCTTTCAGGAAAGTAGGTGTCGTACGTACGCTGTTCATGGGTCAACGCGCAAGGTGCGACGCCTCCAGGCGCACGTACCGGCATGCTCATAATCCGGGAGACCGTAATGAACGACATCGATCTGGCCAATCGAGCGGCTGACATTCTTCGCAACAACCTCTATGCCAACATAGCGACGTCGAAAAACGACGTGCCATGGAATACACCCGTAACCGCCTTGCCGGACAGGGATTTAAACTTTTACTGGTCGTCCTGGATTCAGGCGGAACATTCCAAGAATATCGTTTTCAATAGCTCGATCTTCATGACTTTCTATGACTCGACGCGCGCGAGAGGGACCAACAATCTCATGTGTCTCTACCTGAAGTGCACTGCGAGAGAAGTGTCGGATGTCAGTGAGGCAGAAAAGGCATTTGCGCTACTATATCCCGATGACCATGTTGATCTAGAAAACTTTCTGGGCGATGGAATAAAGCGGTTTTTCTGCGCCGAACCTCAACAGGCCTGGCTGAACTGCCTATCTGAAAAAGAGCTTGAGCCGACGACGCTAAAAATGAGAACCGAAGTCTCTATTGAAAGCATCAAGAGCGCCATGGCCTAAACTTGAGCCATGGCGCTTCTCGTGACATTCAATGGCCAATTCGACCGCGACAGGATTGGCCGATACACCAGGCAGGAAGTACGACCCTGCGCGATGACAACATCCCCTCTGCTCATCCCAGCAACTGCGGGTTGAGCTGCCAGACGGTGTGGGTCAGTGCTGTGGCCAGCGACACCCACGCTAGATAAGGCACCAACAGTAGTCCGGCCAGTGGTCGTACGCGCCAGAAGGCAATGAGGGTGGCAAGGATCATGCCCCACAGCAGGATGACCTCGACGAAAGCCAGTGCTCCCTGGTGCCAGACGAAGAACAGCCAACTCCAGAGTGCATTGATGGCAAGATGCACGATGAACAGCGTCAGAACGCCCTGGTGCCGTTTCCAGCCACCTTCCCGCCAGATTAGCCATGCGGCGAACCCCATCAAGGCAAAGAGCGTCGTCCACACCGGGCCGAAGGCGCCGGCGGGTGGCGCCCAACTGGGCTGTGTGAGTTCAGCGTAGAACTGCGTGGCATCCACTGAGGCGATGGCACCGACCCCTGCCGTAATGAAACTGACCACCAGCCAGCCGATCAGGCCGAGGACCTGATGGCGAGTCGAAAATACTTGCATGGCGATATCCCCGTCACGTCGAAACGGTCTTCAGAGTGTGTGATATGGCGATGATATGCCAAGCGTTTTTCAGATATTGCGCGGAAACGTCGCAGCGCATTTGTCTTTCCCTATAAATCGCAAGGGATTGTTAAACCCTGGTTATTCATTCGAAGCATGCTCGCAGAGTATTAACCGCCACGATACTGATCAATCCTGGTTAATTTTTGCTTTATTTTCAAGTAGTTATTGTTATTCAGGTGTGTCGGGTATAGGCTGTTCGAAAAGTTGACAAAAATGATCAGGTTTTGGGAGTGAAGATGCATTATCAGCATCGCCTTCTGTGCAGTATGGAGATCACATGAATCCTGCGTCGTTGATTCTGTTGGCATTCGCCATGTCGACAGACGCCTTTGCCGCTTCCATTGGCCGGGGCGCCGAGCTGAGCAAAGTGCGCTTCATCAGCGCGCTACGTATCGGTATTGTGTTTGGCGCGGTAGAGGCGATCATGCCGCTGTTCGGCTGGGCGCTGGGTCATGTCGCGATGCGTTTCGTCTCCGGGATCGACCACTGGATTGCCTTTGCCATGCTGGCGTTGCTGGGCGGACACATGATCTGGGAAGGATTAAAGAACGGCGGTGCCGAGGCGATCAAAGTCGCCGGACCCCAGCAGGAAGACAAGTCCATATGGCTGATTGCTGTCACGGCTCTGGCCACCAGCATCGACGCCATGGCAGTGGGTATTACGCTGGCGCTGACGGATATCAATATCGTCGTGGCGTCCCTGGCCATCGGCCTGGCGACGGCTTTGATGGTCACCTTCGGCACGCTGCTCGGTCGTGCTATCGGCACCGTTGTCGGCAAATGGGCTGAAGTACTGGGCGGCCTGATCCTCATCGCCATTGGCGTCGCCGTGCTCTATGAACATCTGGCCGGCGTCGTCTCGCCATGAACGCGATATAGCCTTAACGCGCAAGGCTAAAAAGGCCTGATCGCAAAGACGCGAGCCAACCAAAACGGGGTGGGTCTATGGGACCCACCCCGACGACTTGCGATGTTACTTCTTTTTTACGACCTACCGCATGTTCACGGCTAGCCGTCAGGTGTTACTCGCTGTCGTCTTTCGGCAGCGCATAGACAGCGACCTGGTCACCGACCTGATCTTTGATAATTGAGTTGCCGCCCGACACGAAGGCAACGTATTCGCGGCCTTGGTATTCGTAGACAGCAGGGTTGGCAACGACAGGCGCTTCAGTTTGGTCAGACCATAGTTCTTCACCAGAGTCGAGCGAATAAGCGCGTACTTTGGAGTCTATGGAGCCGCCGATAAAGATCACGTTACCGGCTGTCACCGCCGGGCCGCCGATAGTGGGCGAGCCCCAGCTTTCGGGCATGAAGAAACCGTATTGCTGCGAAGCCCCCATCGGACGACGCCATTTCACGTCACCGGTTTTCATGTCGAGTGCGACGATCTCACCAAAAGGCGGCTCCCAGCACGGCATGCCGAGCCAGTTGCGCGCTACTTTGAGGCGCATACCGTAAGGAGCGCCTGTCTGCGGGGAGAAGCCGCTTTCGTTGCCCGAGCCGCTATCGGCTTTTTCGTACGCTTCGCGCTCGTAGAGCTTCACGTACTGCACGATGTGCGAGGTGTTGACGATGGCCGTTTGACTGACGGGGTCGAACGCGACACCGCCCCACTGCACACCACCGGAGCTATCAGGATAGGTCAGTGCACCTTCGCCCTTGGTGGTGGGGGGTGTGTACATTCCTTCGTACGTCAAGTCATCCCAGAGGGCTGAGCATTCACCCCCGCCAACGGCATCGGCGAGTCCCCAGACTTCCGGCTTTTCGGATTGGTCAAGAAGCGGCTTGGGCTTGGTCGGAAACGGCTGCGTATCTGAATATTCCTCGCCTTTGACGGAGCCATCGCCCTGCGGCACCGGACGCTCTTCGATCGGCCAGACATCTTCGCCTGTCAGACGATTGACCACGAACAAAAAGCCCTGCTTGGTCGCTTGGATCAGCGCGGGGATCTCTTCGCCGTCCACCGTGATGTCCATCAGCGTGGGGGCGGAGTTAATGTCGTAGTCCCAGACGTCGTGGTGGACCCACTGGCGTGACCAGACGACTTCGCCGGTGTCGACGTCAAGCGCGGTGGTCGAGGTTGCCAGAGGCGCGTCCTCGGTGCGGTTGCCGCCCCAATAGTTGGGAGATGGCGAGGAGACTGGCAGATACACGAGGCCGTTTTCCTCGTCGGCGGACATGTGCGTCCACACGTTGGCGGTGCCGCTCTTCTCACGCATTTCGGTGGGGAGGGCTTCAAAGCTCCACTCGCGCTCGCCGGTGCGGGCGTTGATGGAGAACACGGTGCCGGGAGGCGCTTGTTCGAACGCCCAGTCTTTGCCGGCCCAGCCAATCAGAAGGTGGTCGTCTACGACGGTGGGCGGCTGCAGCAGCGATAGCGGCCATTTGTTATTGGTGTCGTTCCACTGGTTGACGTCGAGCACGCCGTTATCGGCGAAGCTGGTGCACTTTTTACCAGTGTTGGCATCAACGGCAAACAGTTGCGCGTCCATGGTGCCGAGATAGACGATTTTTTGGCAGGCTTCGCCTTCTTTGGGGTCGTCCGCTTCCCAGTAGGCAACACCACGGCTCTTGAGTGCGGGCTGCGTCATAGCTTCAAGCTTGGACTCGGTGTCGAAGCTCCACTTCTGCTCGCCGGTGGCGGGGTCGAGCGCGAGAATGCGGTAGAACGGCGTGCCGATA
Source organism: Chromohalobacter sp. 48-RD10 (assembly GCF_029889785.1). Classification (NCBI taxonomy): domain Bacteria; kingdom Pseudomonadati; phylum Pseudomonadota; class Gammaproteobacteria; order Oceanospirillales; family Halomonadaceae; genus Chromohalobacter; species Chromohalobacter sp. 48-RD10. The sequence continues at coordinate 8,034 of NZ_JARANX010000022.1, forward strand.
TAGAGCGTGTCGTTGGCGAATACCGGTGTTGCGGACCAGACGGTGGGCGGTAAATCGCCCGAGCCATCGGATACATCGCCGGTGTGGACTTCCCAGGCCTTTTCCAGGTCACCGACATTGTCGGCGTTGATCTGGTCGAGGGGGCTGTATTTCTGCGCGTTGAGCTGGCCGTGGAAGCTATCCCAGGTCGGCGTGCCGGGGACCAACGGTATCGATTCGGACGAAGCTTGCTTGGATGCAGCCTGTGACGGAGTGCTCTCTTGTGCGCTCGAGGCGTCCTGATCGGTGTCCTGATCCTGAGCCAGAAGCGGCAAAGGCGTCAGGAAAAGCGCCAGCGCGGTGGCCGTGCCCAGGCGTTGCACGGTGGTTCTAAATGTCGGCATGAGGCGGCTCCTTATGATTGGGCGGGACGGGCGGTGCGTGTCGCGAGGGCCATATCGAGAATAAGCCCGATCAGGCCGACCACCATGGCCACGCAGATCCACCATTGGTGCAGGAGGAGCGCTGCGAAGAAGGTGCCGGCCAGGCCCAGCAAAATCAGCACGCGCCACACGTTACGCCCGGCGTTCCCTTTCAGTGCAGGCAAGATGAGCGCCATGACGGCCAGGGCGATGTTGGCCAGGATGGCGACAAGCGCGCCAAGTGTGCCATTGACCCCGGTCAGCGGGGTGAAATAGGCATAGAGTGCGATGGCAAACCCGACGATCGAGGCTACCAGCAGCACAATGGCGCCCAATCTTTGTGAACGAGATTGTGGCATGGCGTTGTTGTCTCCTTGTGGGACAGGAATGATCACCTGGCTCTTTTATTCCGCCGTTGGGCTGGGGCATTGCGCCAGACTCAAAGGGTATGAGCGAAATGGTTGAGCCGTGGCTACGTCTTTGGTCGTAGCTCTCGACCCTATCTTAGTAAAAAACGTAGGACTTTTGTGGCTCTGTTTCGAAAATTATTTTTCTGCTAACGAATTCGCCCGAGAAGAGGCCTCAAGGCGGTACATGGGATCCTGATACTCGAATGGGACTTGACGCGCGGTGATTCTTTTAGCATGCTAATAATGTAATGCGACAAAACGCCGCATCACTACCTCAATTCAGGAGTGGTCATGAAAGCGCTTAACAAGCTGTTCTCGATGCTGGCAACCATCGTCGTTTCTGCATTGCTGCCATTCTCCATGGTGGCGGAAAGCGAGGCCAATCAAAATGTTAGTGTCCATAGCGACACAGCGAACATCTCCACCCTGAACGCTAAACAGCGTCAGGATGACGAGTCCCTGTAATTTGCGCCGACTTCCGAAGCATCGCCAATAGTGTAGTCTGTCGCGCATCATTCACGCGTCGTGCTCGGCGTGTCATGTCACGAGGGCTACACCATGCTGAAGATCTCCAATACGGTGACGCTCGCCGATTGGGAAATCGATATCAGCCAGATTCGCGCGCAGGGCGCCGGTGGCCAGAACGTCAACAAGGTCGCCTCGGCGGTGCATCTACGTTTCGATATTCCCCGCTCGTCATTGCCGCCATTCTACAAGGAACGTCTGATGGCGCTGTCCGATCAGCGTATTAGCAAGGACGGTGTAATCATCCTCAAGGCGCAGCGTTATCGCACGCTGGAAGCCAATAAGGAAGAAGCGCTGGCGCGTCTCAAGGCATTGATTCAGGGCGCGGTAAAACAGCACAAGGTGCGCCGTCCCACTCAGCCTTCCAAGGGCGCAAAGCGACGCCGTGTCGACAAGAAAACCCGCAAGGGCAGGACCAAAGCCTTGCGCGGCAAGGTAGAGACCTAACCCACTCTCAGCCGGCGTGTCGTTTTACGCCGGCTGAGTGGGCAGCGCGAGCAGTTCACGTTCCAGGGCGAAGATGTGTGGGTCGTCGTGGCCCATTTCGCGCAGCGCTTGGGCCAGATTGAGCAGGTAATCGCGATTGGGTCCGCTAGGGCCGTGAGACTCGGCGATCTGCTTGGCGATGGTGGTATCGGACGCCGGACCCAGGAAGGCGGCGTTGTCCTCGCTGGCGAGGTAGACCAGGCCCTCGACGTTGTCCTCGCCCTCGACATCATCGAAGTGCAGCGGCGTGACCACGCGTAGGTAGCCATTTTTCTCGCGCACATCCAGTGGGCCGAGCACGTCCTGAGTGATGCGGTAAGCCATGCCGTGGCAGATTGCACCGGGGCGCTCGGTCAGCGTGGCGACTCGCCCCGGCGCCTGTGGCGTGCCGCGGTGGTCATGCGAGCCCTGCCAGAAACGCCGTTCCCAGCCGGTGATATGCGCAGGCCGGCTCTCCAGAAACGGGAAATCCGCCTTCCAGATCAGCGAACCATAGCCGAACAGCCAGATCGCCTCGTGGTCGTTGAAGTGCGTCATTTGCTGGTTGATCGCGGTGGTATCGAGCGTCATGACTCTCTTGCGTACGTCGAGTGAGTAAATGGGGATCTATCTCCCGATTATGCACGTTTTGGCGTCGATATGCGGCATCCCTCTCCTTGCACCATCGCGGTGCGCATTCGATTCGGCTATGCTCAAGGGCCGATTCTTCGGGCCGTTTCCATTACACGTAGCGGGGCGCATTGCGATAGGCGTCGCGTAGTCTTTCTTCATGGAGGTGGATATGTCGCCGTCCCTACTGGGAATCTTGATCATGTGCGCCGGGGTGTTGTGCCTTGCACTGGGCGATGCGATTTCCAAGTGGCTAGGCGCCACGTACGACCCGATTCAAATCATCTTCTTCCGCACCTTGATTTCGCTGCCGCTGATTGCGCTGTTGGCACGCTTCAACGGCGGCTGGCAAAAACTCAAGACTCGTCGCCCGGGCGTGCATCTTCTGCGCGGGCTGATTTTTGCCGGCACGATGTTCTGCTTCGTCACCGGCTTGACCCTTCTGCCATTGGCAGAGACCACCGCCATCGCCTTCGCCGCGCCATTGTTCGTGACGCTATTGTCAGGGCCGCTGCTCAAGGAACGTGTCGAGCGCTTGCCGTTCATTGCCTCGCTGGTGGGCTTCGCTGGTGTTCTGGTCGTGGTGCGCCCTGGTGCGGCGGGCTTCCAGTGGGGGGCGCTGATCGTCGTCGGCGCGGCGGTGTGTTATGCGCTGATGATGATCACTGCAAGACGCTACGGCGGCAAGGAGAGCCTGTGGGCGATGGTCTTCTACGCCACCCTGGTGCCCCTGATCGTCAGCGTGATGTTATTGCCCGGTGTTTGGCGGATGCCCGAGGGCGTGGCATGGCTGGGCTTCCTTGCCTCCGGCATTTTCGGTGTCGGCGCGGTGTCGTGCATCACGCTGGCGTTTCGTTACGCCCCGGCGGCGTTGGCGGCGCCGTTCGACTACACCGCCATGGTCTGGGCCGTGCTGTTGGGCTGGTGGTTGTGGGATGAAGTGCCGGATATCTGGGTCTTCATCGGCGCCTTGGTGATCATCGGCAGCGGCGTCGCCATTGCCTTGTATGAACGGCAGGTGGCGATCAAGGCGCGCCCCACGACATAAAGCGGCCGTTACCTCCGAAAGCCTCATGATCCTCAGGCTTCTATATTTTAAATAAGAATATAGAAGCCTTTTTGTATACTTTTTTGGCTGGTTTGGGTGCACTAAAATAGCGCTCCTTTTAAATCAGGCCAATGGGCCGCTGCAGCCTCATCAGGCGAAGGATAGGGATGTCTCCATGAGTGAGCAATCGAGAGGCCAAGAGAGTGCGCACTTCAAGCGCAGCATGCAGACCCGTCACTTGGTCATGTTGTCTTTGGGGGGTGTGATTGGCACCGGACTGTTTTTGAGTTCCGGCTATACAGTGGAGCAAGCCGGGCCGATCGGCGCGGTGTTGGCGTATCTGGCAGGTGGCATTGTCGCCTGGCTGGTGATGATGTGCCTGGGCGAGCTGGCGGTGCATATGCCGGATTCAGGTGCCTTCAGCGCCCATGCCAGCCGTTATATCGGCCCGGGAACCGGCTACATGGTGGCGTGGATGTACTGGCTCACCTGGACGGTGGCGCTAGGTTCTGAATTTACCGCAGCGGCGGTCTTTATGGGGCGCTGGTTTCCCGATATCCCCGGCTGGTACTGGAGTGGCTTGTTTGCGGCGATTGTCTTTGGCGTTAATGCGTTTACCTCGCGCTTCTTTGCAGAATCTGAATTCTGGCTCTCATTGATCAAGGTGATCGCGGTGGTGGTGTTTGTGCTGGTGGGCGCCGTGGCGATCGTTGGCTGGATACCGCTGCATGATGCCTCTGGCGCCGAAGTCGCCTCACCGGGCCTGTCGGCGCTATGGGGAGAAGGCGCCATGCCGCCCAGCCTGCTGGCCATTGGCACTACCTTGCTGGCGGTTATGTTTGCGTTTTCCGGTACCGAGTTGATCGGGATTGCCGCCGGAGAAACGGTGGATCCGGCCCGCAATGTGCCCAAGGCGATCCGCGCGACCCTGTGGCGGTTGATCCTGTTTTTTGTCGGCACCATCGTCGTGATCGCGGCGCTATTACCTCAGGACCAGGCCGGACTCACTGAGAGTCCCTTTGTGGCCGTCTTCCAGCGACTTGGAGTGCCGGGAGCGGCCGATATCATGAATTTTGTGATCATTATTGCGTTGCTGTCGGCGGCTAACTCCGGACTTTATGCCTCGGCACGCATGCTATGGACACTGGCTGACCAAGGCACCTTGCCCAAGTCGCTCAGCCGTCTCAATAAGCGGGGAATTCCGATGAATGCCCTACTACTGAGTATGGTTGGCGGCTTGGGAGCGTTGTTTTCCAGTGTCTATGCGCCTGAAACCGTCTACCTGGTGCTGGTGTCGATTTCCGGCCTGGCGGTCGTGGTGGTCTGGATGGCGATTGCGCTCAGTCAGCTCAACTTCCGGCGCCAATACCTGCGTGAAGGCGGGCAGTTGAAGGACCTGGTCTATCGCACGCCGTTCTACCCTTGGGTACCGCTAATCGCGTTTGCGGCGTGCTTGGCTGCGTGCATTGGCATTGCCTTTGACCCGCAACAACGTGTAGCGCTGTATTTCGGTGTGCCGTTCATTGGCCTGTGCTATCTGGTGCACTATGTGCGTCACCGTGCGCATGCTCAAAACGTCGCCCATGCGGATAACGTCATTGAGGAAACGTCTGTATGAGTGAGTTGAATCCGATCAAAGCCCTGTTGGCCGATGTGCCCTTTATGGTCATCGACGGTGCCTTGGCCACCGAGCTGGAAGCGCTAGGCTGCGATCTCAATGACAGCCTGTGGTCGGCGCGCTTGCTGGCCCAGTCCCCGGAGAAGATCCGTCAAGTGCATCAGGCTTATTTTGAAGCCGGGGCCGACTGCGCGATTACTGCCAGCTACCAGGCCACGGTATCAGGCTTTATGCAGGCGGGACTGACGTCGCAAGAAGCGCGAGAGCTGATTCAGTTATCGGTCACGCTGGCGCAACAGGCGCGAGACGCGATCTGGCAGCCCGGTCAAACGGATCGTCCCAAACCGCTGGTGGCGGCATCCATCGGCCCTTATGGCGCCTATTTAGCGGACGGTAGTGAATACCGAGGCGATTATGATCTTGACCGCGCCGGACTGGTGGCGTTTCACCGCGAGCGTTTTGAACTCTTGTTGGCGGCGAAAGCGGATCTGCTGGCGGCTGAAACCTTGCCCTCATTAGAGGAGGCACTGGCGATCACCGATTTATTGGCTGAGCACCCTGGCGCGCAGGCCTGGATCACTTTCTCAGCGAAAGATGGCCAACACATCAGCGATGGCACGCCGATTGAGGCGTGCGTGGCCGCGCTGGCCAACTGTCCGGGCGTGGCGGCGATCGGTGTGAATTGCACGGCGCTGTCTCACATAGAATCGCTGGTTCAGGCGATCCGTCGTCAGTGCACGCTGCCGGTATTGGTCTATCCCAACTCGGGAGAGGTATACGATGCGGTGACCAAAACCTGGCACCCGGCCCAATACGATCATGCCGCTGCCGATATTTCCGGTTTGGCACAAGGGGTTGAGCAATGGCTGACGGCAGGCGCATCAGGTATTGGCGGTTGCTGTCGAACGACGCCGAGTGATATTCAGGCACTCGCCGAGTGGCGCTCTTAACGTTGGGCTGCGTCAGGTGAGGACGTCTAGTGGCCGCCCTCGGCGTCAACGTTTCTTAACATTCTGCTGATTAACTCGTCGTACTCCACCTATTAAACGCGGAGCTGGGTACGACGATGCACATCAAGATCACGTTCAAGATAGCGCTCCTTCTATTATTCGTTGCTTATCGAGCAGCGTGTTTGGTGCGTGTGATTCGCACGGCGTGGCGTGTGGCGGCCAAACGACAATCGCCCGTGGCCTAAGCCACGGGCGATTGGAATCACAACGCCAGGGGGCGCGCGTTATTTCTGCAGCTTGACCATCCGCAGATACGGCTTCTTCTCGTCCCAGCCTTGCGGGAAGAGTTCCTTGGCTTTCTCGTTGTCGACCGTGGGAACGATGATGCAGTCGTCGCCTTCGGTCCAGTTCACCGGCGTGGCGACCTTCTGGCTGTCGGTCAACTGCAGGCTATCCAGCACACGCAGGATTTCTGCAAAGTTACGGCCGGTGCTGGCTGGATAGGTCAGCGTCAAGCGTACTTTCTTGCTGGGGTCGATGATGAAGACGCTACGCACCGTCAGGGTGTCGTTGGCGTTGGGATGAATCATTCCGTACAACGAGCTGACCGTGCGGTCGGCGTCCGCCAGCAGTGGGAAATTCAGGCCGTGGCCCTGGGTTTCCTTGATATCGCCTTCCCACGCCTTGTGATCGTCCAACGGGTCGACGGAGAGACCCATGGCCTTGGCATTGCGCTTTTCGAATTCTGGCTTCAGGCGTGACACTTCACCGAGCTCGGTGGTGCATACCGGCGTGAAATCCTTGGGATGCGAGAACAGGATGACCCAATTGTCGCCTGCCCATTCGTGGAAGTTGATCGTTCCGTCGGTGCTGTCCTGGGTGAAATCCGGGGCAATATCGCCGAGTTGTAGTGCCATGGCGTCCTCCTTTCACTGATTGGCGCGAAGCATCGAGCATCGCATCACGAACAAGGCATGGGAAACAATGAATGTCGCTAAGCAAATGCATCTTGGGTATTTGCCCAGACGAGGCGCTTCCCGCGCCCTCTCTTTCGAATACATGGTGACGTGTGGCGGCCAACGCAAGGGGGGAACGCACCGTAACGCCCTGTTGCCGCTCACGGCGCCGGGCCGGCCGCACCCAAGTAGTGCTTGCGCCAGTAGCGGATATCCAGCGAGGACACTGTCACCTCACGACCGCTACCGGGCGCATGGATCATTCGCCGGTCACCCAGATAAATCCCCACGTGGGTGGCGCGATCCCCGGCGCCGAAAAACAGTAGGTCCCCTGGGCGTGCCTGCTCGCGATGATCGAGGGTCTGGTACTGCTGATTGGATGTGCGCGGTACGTCGATACCCGCCGAGCGATACGCCACTTGTACCAGCCCGGAACAATCCACTCCACTCTCCAACGAATTACCGCCCCATTTATAAGGCGTGCCCAGCGCCTGCTTGGCGTTGGAAATGATCAACGCTCGCTCGATGGAGAGACCCTCGGCCGTGGTTGGGCCGGGATCGTGCGTCTCGATGCGTTGGCTCGACGAACAACCGGCCAGGGCAAGCAGGCACACGAGTAGCGCCAACACTGCTCGCACGCGTGGCGCAAGCACCTCAACAGAAGGTGATGAATCGGTGGCAGGGTAACGCCCCATGCTGACTCCTTCAGGCGGTATGCGATGGGCAATAAGAATGCCAGCAGTGTAGCCAAGGATGCGACGGGTGCGAGAGAGCAGGCTCATGCGGGTGTCGCTTTGTTAAAGCTAACTGTTGACCGGGCCTGAATGTGAGCTTGCAGGCTCAATGCGAGCTGACGCGTCGCTTCCTTGGGACGCCCTGGACTGCGGTGCAGGGCGATTTCGGTCATGGGCAGCTCGGGGAGCCCTTCGGCGCTATCGATGATACTCAGGTCCGAGCCCAGCATGGAGGGGGTGAGCACCGTTATCGCCAAGCCCGCGCGCACCGCGGCCGTAAGGCCGGATAGGCTGGCGCTGGTATACGCGATCCGCCAGGGCAGACCGATGGCGTCGAGCGCCGCCAGGGCGCGTTCCCTGAAGATGCAGACGCCGTCCGTGGAGACTGCCAGCGGTAGCGGCGTACGGCGTTGGGCATCATGCCCGGGCGCACCGGCCCACACCGTGGGCTCCTGGCACAACACTTCCCCGCCGGGGCTCTTGGGCTGGCGGGTGGTGATCGCCAGATCCAGACTGCCCGCGCGGACGCTCTGCACCAGGTCCACGCTGAGCCCGCAGTCTACTTGCAACTCGACTCCCGGGTACTGGGACTCGAACTCGGACAATGCTTCGGGCAGGTAGACCACGTAATCGTCGGGAATACCCAGCCGCACCACGCCATCCAGCCGTTGATCGCTGACATCCTGCCAGGCGAGCGCGTTCTGGCGCAGCATCTGCCGCGCGTGAGAGAGCAGGCGCTCCCCGGCTGGCGTAGGAATCGGCGTTTTGCGCCCGCGTTGCAGCAAGGGCTGCCCGAAGGTTTCTTCCAGGCGTTTCATGTGCGCACTGACGGTCGATTGCGCGAGATGCAAGGTATCCGCCGCGGCGGTGAATCCTCCCCTATCCACGACCGCCACAAAGGTATTGAGCACCACCAGATCCAAGGGACGAAAGTTAGTCATACAGCACCATCACGAATCATGATCGAAATATCAGAAGTCTTCGTTTCCATGATAATTCATCCTGCCCCAGACTGCTCGCATCGCATACAACTAACGTCTATTCGTTACTCACGGGAGCAGGCCATGGCTAGCACACGTACCTCCGCCGGGCTACTAGCAGGACTCTTGACCGTAACGCTCTGGGCGAGTCTCCCGGTATTGCGCGATTTGATCAATCTACCGCCCATGCTGACGGCCGCGGTCGCCATGGGCGCGGCGGCTCTGATGGCGCAAAGTGTCGGGCAGCGTGGCGGTGCGTTGAGCGGGGCGACGTCGTATCGGGACTGGAAGTTCTGGCTGATGGGAATCGGCGGCCTGACGGGCGCACTCTATTTTTACTTCTCGGCGCTGGGGAAGGGAGATCCGGCGAAGATCACCCTCGTTACCTATCTCTGGCCGCTGGGTTTCATGCTCGTGGCGGATGTGCTGGCCGGGCGTGGGCTCAGGGCGCGCACCTTGCTGGGGTCGGCTGTGGCTTTTTCGGGGCTGGTGCCGCTGGTGCTGTCGAATGGCCAAGGTGAACCGACCTCGGCGCTCGGCTATATGGAAGGCATTGCTGCGGGTCTCTCCTGGATCATGTTTTCCCTCTATCTGCGAGGACGTGCCGCCTTGTCCTGGGTCGAATACAAATACTTGTTTGCCGGCGCCGCTGTCGCCTCCTGGGGGCTGCATCGTCTATTCGAAGTCGCCCCCGAACACACGACCGCCATGGACTGGATGGTGGCGGCGCTCATCGGTGTCGGCCCTTACGGATTGGCCTTTATTACCTGGGGCTACGCCCTGCTACGCAGTTCTTCCACGCTGTTGGGAGTGTTGACCTATTTCGTACCTATCATTTCTTCCTTGTTTCTGATCCTAGTGGGACGCGCCGCCTTTAGCGTGCCGCTGGTCATTGCCTTCATCGGCGTACTGGGAAGCGCGGCGATTACGCAGTTGAAAAGCAAGAGTGAGGAAGCGTTAGGTTCTGGATGAAAATTAGATAAGGAGAATGGATGTGTAGCGGTGAGAAGTACGAAAAAGGTGTTTGGGAAGATGGCTCACCTGGCGATAAAGAAAAGCATGAACAAGCCTTGAGAGTGATTTATATGCCAGCAATGCCACCTCTCGGGATCTTTGTGTGGAGCAAGAATAAAATCAAACGGCTCCTTGAAACGATACGATCCTGAGCACTTTTGAATGAAAGTTTCGTAAGCCGTCGTCCACTATGTGGTATTGCCCGTAGGGGATCTTTTTTTCTAGAATTGGATAATATTTGAGTGTGCAATGAAATCGAAAGCTAGTCTAAGCGAGCGGTCCGTCGCAGGGCTGAATCCACCCGTTTTTTATCCATCCGCGATACTGATATTCGTCTTCGTGGTTTTTACCATTGCCGTGCCGGAAACGGCGGGGAACTTGTTCGGTTCCCTGCAAGACTGGATTATCGACACCTTTGGTTGGTTCTATCTGCTGGCCATGGGAATTTATCTCATTCTGTCACTGATCTTGGCGCTGAGCCGTTATGGCACGTTCAAGCTGGGACCCGATCATAGCGAACCCGATTTCAGTTATCTCTCATGGTTTGCCATGCTTTTCTCGGCGGGCATGGGTATAGGACTTATTTTCTACGGCGTGGCTGAGCCGGTGTTTCATTTTGCCAATCCCCCAGAGGGGACGGCCGAAACCGCTAGTGCGGCACGTGATGCGATGCTCTTTACCTTTTTCCATTGGGGGCTTCATGTGTGGGGCGTCTACGCCATCGTTGCCTTGGCATTGGCATATTTCAGCTTTCGCCATGGCTTGCCACTACGTATCAGCTCGGCGCTTTATCCCTTGATCGGTAAGCGTATCTATGGACCGATCGGTAACGCCGTGGATATTTTCGCTGTGTTCGGCACGATGTTTGGCATCGCGACATCACTGGGACTGGGCGTCTTGCAGATCAACTCCGGATTGAGTTATCTGTTTGGTATTCCTTCCAGTACGACCGTTCAGTTGATTTTGGTCGTCCTGGTGACCGCCATGGCGACGCTGTCTGTCATCATGGGGTTGGATGGTGGCATTCGCCGGCTCTCCGAATGGAACCTGAGGTTGGCAGTCTTACTGCTGGTCTTCGTCATTATCGTTGGGCCGACGCTATTTATCTTCCAATCCTTGGCACAGAACATCGGTACCTATCTGTCCTCGATGGTAGATATGACGTTCAATATCTATGCTTATACAGGCAATGAAGAAACGAACTCTTTTCTTGGATCATGGACGCTCTTCTATTGGGCCTGGTTTATTGCCTGGTCTCCGTTCGTGGGCATGTTCGTGGCACGGGTTTCGCGCGGACGCACTATCAGAGAGTTCGTGCTGGGTGTCTTGTTTGTGCCGGTTGGTGTGACCTTCTTGTGGTTGACGGTCTTCGGTGATACAGCCCTGAACGGCATCATGAATGGCACGATGCCTAATCTCGTCGATCGAGTATTCGCCGATAGCTCCACGTCGCTTTTTCACTTCCTGGATGCTTTGCCGCTGGCAAGTATCTCGTCAGTCATTGCCACGCTGCTGGTCATTACTTTCTTCGTTACCTCGTCGGATTCTGGTTCGATGGTCATCGATACCCTGACCTCCAAGGACGGGGATGAATCACCGGTCTGGCAACGTATCTTCTGGGCCGTTTCCGAAGGACTTGTCGCTGCGGCGCTCATCCTGGCGGGTGGCGAAAATGTTCTCTCGGCCCTGCAGGCCGCGTCTCTGGCATCAGCGCTCCCATTTGCACCGGTTCTGATACTGGTTGGTTTCGGACTCTTCAAGTCGCTACGCATTGAGGCGCTGAAGCGCGATAGTATGCAGCACGCTACCAATACCCCGGGAAACGTCTCTCGCGTCGGGGCTGGCGGTTATCAGTGGCAGGATCGCTTGCAGACCCTGGTGTCATCACCGCGCCAGCAGCAAGTCTTTACCTTTCTCAATGAAAGCGTGGAGCCCGCCATGCGTGAAGTTGCTGGAGAATTCGAGAAACAGTCGCTCGATGTCACGGTCACCCAGGAAGAAGACCGCTGCTATCTACGTGTGAACCACGGCGATGAGAGCGATTTCATCTATGGCGTACGTGCACGAGCCTACGCGACGCCATCGTTTACGATGAATAGCCTGCGGCATAATACCCAGTCGAATAAACGCGGCCATTACCGCGCCGAAGTCTTCCTCCGCGAGGGCGGTCAGCAATACAACGTGGTGGGGTATAACCGCTCTCAGCTCATTGGCGATATTCTCGACCAGTACGAGAAGCACCTGCACTTCTTGCACTTGACTCGTTAAAAGAAAACGATCAATGCAAGTGAAGCCGCCCTTTCATGAAGGGCGGCTTTTTATTGTTCGCCAGGCATGACGCGAAGCGCCTGCGCGGGTGGTAGCCGCCTCGCACATACTGCTCCGACGATCTCGCGCATCTCGGTGGCGTGTTTGTCTAGTTAAGGGTTCAGAGAGGCGTCGCAGAATGCCTCGGAATAGTGCTCGAGGTTGGCTACGTTCTCGGGCGTGCACTGCGCTTGGAGAGAGTTGTCTTATTAGTTTTGTACCTATCGGTCCTAAATGGTTTATAGTGATTAACATTCTGGATTCATGAGTCGAGAGTCATGGCACGACCACAAGCCTTTGATACACAAGAAGCGCTGCACTGTGCGATGCATGTGTTCTGGCGCAAGGGCTACGAAGCGACGTCGCTGAGCGACCTCTTGCAAGCGACGGGGCTGAGCAAGAGCAGTCTCTATGCCACGTTCGGCAGCAAGCATGACCTCATGCTGAAGGCCTTCGATAAGTATCGCACTGATCGTCAGCTCGACATGAGCCGGATGCTGGACGTGACACCGGCACGGCCCGGCATCGAAGCCTTCTTCCGCATGATCGTCGAGGATGTACGCAGCCCGGAGCAGGGCAGTGGCTGCATGAGCATCAATCAGGCGGTCGAGCTGGCGCCGCATGACACAGAGATTCGCCGCCGCATCGAAAGCGATTTTCAAGCGATCGAGCAGGCCTTGGCGCATGCCATTGGCCGAGGGCACGCCGATGGCTCGGTGACGGCACAATGCCCGCCGGCCGATCTGGCCAAGTTGATGGTCGTTGTGTTTCCGGGACTGCAAGTGCTGACGCGGTCCGGCATCGAACGCTCACGCGTCGACGAGGGACTGGCGCTGATACTGGCTCTGCTGGATTGATCCTGAGTCAGGCTTCCTGGCGCCGCGAAGCAGGCGTCGGAGATATGACTAAAAGGAGAGCATCATGAAGATCAAGCAAGTACGTAACGCCACCCTGCGCGTCGAGTTCGGCGGTAGCCGTTTCCTGATCGATCCCTATCTGGGCGAGAAGGATGCCTACCCCGGTTTCGAAGGCACGGTGAATGATCACATTCGCAATCCGCGCGTCGAGCTGGTAACCCCGATGTCGGAAATTCTCGATGTCGATGCCGTGATCGTAACGCATACCCACGACGACCACTGGGATGAGGCCGCTATTCGACTCGTGCCAAAGGACATGCCGCTGTACGCCCAGCATGATGAGGACGCTGCACTGTTTCGCGAGCAGGGATTCACCGATGTGCGGCTGCTCGCGGATGATACGCGATTCAATGATGTCACAATCATCAAGACACCCGGCCAGCATGGCAGTAACGAGGCGCTGGCGGCCATTCCGGAGATCCTCGGGCAGGTGTGCGGCATGGTCTTCCGTCATCCTGAGGAGAAAAACCTGTATGTGGCGGGCGATACTGTCTGGAATGACCATGTTGTTGCCAACCTTGACCATTATCAGCCAGATGTCATCGTGCTCAATGCGGGTGATGCACAGGTACCCGGGCTGGGCTCGATCATCATGGGCACCGAAGATACGAAGCGCGTCTACGATGCCGCGCCGAAAGCGACCCTGATCGCCAGCCACTTGGAAACGGTGAACCATTCGGTGCTGACCCGAGCTGAACTGCAGGCGTTTTCCGAAGAGCAAGGCATGACCGACCGATTGCTGATTTCGGAGGACAACGAAAGCTACGTTTTTTGAGCACAGCAAGCCTGCGATGAGCGTTGAAGCCAGTGAAACGCAGCCTCAACGCTACCGAAACATGACCGGCGTATTACTGGAAGGAGCGCTGGATTAGAAGGGAAGCGGTAACTTGGCGGTGCGCCCGCCGTCCACGACCATGACCTGGCCAGTGATGAACGTGCTTTCATCACCGGCCAGAAATACCACCATTGCGCCGATGTCTTCGGGCTTGCCGGTTCGGCCGGTAGGGTGAAGCTTCATTAGATCGTCGTGGGCCTGTGTGGGGTCGGGTTGAGCATTGATATAGTCAGCGCTCAAATCCGAACTGATCCAGCCAGGTGCAATGGCATTACAGCGAATACCATCCACACCTAGATCAACGGCGAGCGCTCGGGTAAAGCCGTGCACAGCGGCTTTGGAGCCGCAGTAAGCAACATGCCAAGGGTTGGCGCCTATACCTTCGATAGAGCCGATGTTGATGATGCTGCCGCCGCCTCGTTGGCGCATCTGCGGTAGCAGCGCCTTGGCGAGAAAGACCGGAGCGCGCATGTTGACCGCCATCATTCGCTCCCACTCTTTTTCGGTCATATCCTCAATGGATTGCTCGAACATCATGCCGGCGTTGTTGACCAGGATATGGGCGCCGCCAAAGGCGTCCTCGGCGGCGCGCGCGATTTCGTAGGGGGCTTCACGCGTGCTCAAATCGGCGTCTACCCAGGCAACCGATGGATGGGTGGCAAGAGGGGCATCCAGCGGTTGGCGCTGGGCGATTAACACACGTGCGCCCTCTGCGAGGAGCTTTTCGGTAATCCCCTGGCCGATACCACGTCCTCCGCCGGTTATGACAGCCACTTTATCGTTGAGTCGCATGCCTATTTTCCTCTCTAAATTTGGATATGGTTTTCCATGTCTCGATGATGACCGAGCACCCGCCGAAACGGCGTAGCGAACATGCTCCAGTCCGCTGATAGATTAGCGCAAGCCCCTGATTTACATGGTACGACGTCCCGAGCTCGAATGACGTCATGGGCAAAGCTAAGGGGCCAGCCGAGTCGCGTGGCGTCCGAGCGCTCGATGACAAGGTTCGTTTCGAGACTGTCTATCGCCTTCGCTCTGGTCTTGGAGTACTGGGAAGTGCGGCCATTACACAGATGAAAAGCCGTAGAGAAGAGGTGGCCCAGCGGGGTGGTCAAACGCAGCCGCCCTTTCATGAAGGGCGGCTGTGCGTGCGTTGTTGGGTATTAACCTCAATGCGCCAGCATTTCCCGGGCGATGGCATCGCCATCCAGGTCGGAGGGGTAGTAGGTCGGCCAGTGGGTGACTTCGTCCAGCAGGGCGGCGCGATCATCGCCCCAGTACAGATGATAGTGATCGGCATCCGTGGGATAGATGGCGTGATCGCTGAACTGGATGTAGCGAGGCGCGTCGGCGCTGCCGCCGTCACGCTCGAAGATATAGCGCACGCCGCGATTGCCCGCCTCGTAGGTGAGGATTTCATGGCCGTCGTAGACGTATTCCCCGGTGCGCTTGCCGTCATCCCCGTAGAACGAGACCTGATCGCCCTCGATCACGATGCGATCGACGTCCGTGCGATAGCCGGTCGTGTAGTACTGTTTGTAGTCGGCAGCCGTCTTGTCATCGCTTCGCGCGGCTTTGTGCGCGAAGACGTCATCCAGCGTGCCGTCCTGCAGATAGGGATAGACCGACTGCCAGTCGCCCTCCCAGTCCGATAGTTGGCGATCTTTGACCTGGCTGTCATCGAAGTAGCCAGCGTAGATGTCGCTGTCGTGATGATGATCATGGGAATGATCGTGCGCATGGTCGTGATCGTGGCTATGGTCGTGCTCATGCTCATGTTGATCGTGGTCGTCCTGCTGTGCGACGGCAAGCGGAACGCTCGCCAGCGATAGCAGACCGAGTGCGAGAGCGGCATGAGCGAATGGGTGACGCATCGTGATCTCCTTGCGTGAATCGGATTGAGTTCAATGAAAAATCGATAAATACGTTATAACATATCTTTTAAGGGCGCCAAGTAAAATGCGGCGGCATGGATGGTCGTGCGCTTCCATCAGGCAGCGCTCGCACACTGCGAGATGGCATCGGCAAGCTTGTGCATCAATTGCGGATAAAGCTTGTCTCCCAGCGTGAGATCGGTACCCAGCGGATCGACCACGATGGAGGTGTTCACGCCGGTATCGCCGAATACGCTTTTCACCAGTTCCGGATTGTATTGAGGCTCGCTGAACACGCAGTCGATGTCGTGCTTCTCGACGAGCGTGTGGAGTTCCTGGATGCGAGACGGGCTGGGCTTGCGTGCATCGCCCAGAGAGATGGCACCGGCTGCGTGAACATCGAAGCGGTTTTCGAAATACTGGTAGGCATCGTGGAACACGATGAAGCGAACATCGCCGGCATCGGCGAGTTGTTGCTGCAGTGAGCTTGTCAGCGTTGCCAGCTCATCTTCACCGAGGCGTGCGTTTTCCCGGTAAGTGGAGGCATGCGCTGGATCGAGCTGGGCCAAGGAGTCGGCAATGATACCTAGCCAGGCCTGAGCATTTTCGGGGTCGAGCCAGACATGGGGATTCAATCCGTCGTGAGCGTGATCATGGTCGTGGTCGTGGTTATGCTCATGATCGTGGTCGTCATGACCATGATGATGCGCTTCGAAGGTGACCTCCTGGCGGTACTCGAGTGTCTGCGTTTCGGGCAAGTCCATGAGCTCGACACTAAGAGCATCGTCGCCCAAGGTGTTCATGGAATGTGTCAGCCACGGGGTCAGGTCTTCGCCGATCCAGAACACGGCATCGGCGTTTTCGAGCGCTTCGGCCTCGGATGGACGCATATCGTAACGGTGGGGAGACGCGCCCTGCTGGATCAGCAGGTTCGGGGAGCCTAGGTCTCCCATCACGCGATCGACCAGTGAATAGACCGGCGGGATATCGACTGCGACGGAAGGGACAGCGGCGGAAGCGGCGGCCGGCGACATGACTGGCGACATGAGTAGTGCCGCCAGGTAAGGACTGAAACGCTGCATCGAACGGGTCTCCAAGCATGTATGAGCGTGTATTGAACACCAATATGTTATGTTATAACATATTTTAAAGCGCAAGGCGCAACCCTTTCTTTCATTCGTGGCGCAACGACGTATGCATCCGGATACCCTATGAGTCTGCTATCGATAGCGGCACTGGATCTCGCCCTCGGCGGTCATCTCGTGTTGGAGAATGTTCACCTGACCCTCGAGCGGGGCGAAATCGTCACCATCGTTGGACCCAATGGCTCGGGTAAAACGACCTTGCTGAAAAGCATTATCGGCGCATTGGCGCCGCAACGAGGCAATATCGACAAGTCGCCGGGCATGGTCATTGGCTATGTGCCGCAACGTTTACACCTCGATGCGACGTTGCCGATGACGGTGTCTAGATTGATGCGACTGCCGCGCCGGCGACCAAGGCACGAGATCGAGACAGCGCTCGACCGTGCAGGCGTCACTCAGCAGGCCAGCAGCCAGATTAGCGACCTCTCGGGCGGCCAGTTTCAGCGCGTTTTACTGGCGCGTGCGTTGCTTTCGTCTCCCGATTTATTGATTCTCGACGAGGCGACTCAGGGGCTCGATCAGCAGGGAATGGCTGACTTCTATCGCCAGATCGAGCGGGTACGCCATGAATTGGGATGCGCCGTCCTGATGGTCAGCCACGAACTGCATGTCGTGATGCGGGCCTCGGATCGCGTGGTGTGTCTAAACCGTTCCATCTGTTGTGCGGGTACGCCGGAACGGGTTGCCGCCTCACCTGAATATCGCGCCATGTTCGGCCTCGATGACGAAGATGCCTTGGCGCTATACCGCCACCACCATTCTCGTCCCTCCCTGGAGATGTCCCCGTGATACTCGATGACTTCCTGGTACGTGCGACCCTGGCCGGCGTGGGCGTTGCCTTGGCGGCCGCGCCGCTGGGGTGTCTGGTCGTGTGGCGGCGCATGGCCTTTTTCGGTGATGCGACCGCGCATGCCGCTATCCTGGGCGTGGCGCTCGCCCTGTTACTGTCGACGTCGATCTTCGCTGGCGTGCTGGTGGTGTCGCTGCTCATGGCCACGATCGTGTCGCTGCTGAGCGGCAAGGGATATGCCATGGATACGCTCCTGGGCGTCATGGCGCATTCGTCGCTGGCATTGGGCCTGGTGGCGGTGTCCTTCGTTTCCGGCGTACGCATCGATCTGATGGCCTACCTGTTCGGCGATATCCTGGCCGTTGGCAAGGCCGACCTCGCCGTCATCTGGGGAGGCGCGGCCCTGGTCATAGCATTGATGGGATGGCGCTGGTCGCGCCTGCTGACCGCGACGCTCAATGCGGATCTGGCCCATGCCAGTGGCATCGACCCGCAACGCGAACAGCTCATTCTCACCTTGTCGCTGGCCATCGTGGTGGCCGTTGCCTTGAAGGTCGTCGGCGTATTGCTGATCGCTGCCTTGTTGATCATTCCCGCTGCGACGGCACGCACGTTCAGCCGCACGCCGGAGGCCATGGTGGTGGCCGCGGCCCTGGTCGGCATGACGGCCGCCGTCGGTGGGCTGCAGACGGCTTACTGGTTCGATACGCCGACGGGCCCCACCATCGTCAGTCTCGCGGCGGCCTTGTTTGCGCTGGCGGGCGTGCTCGCGAATGCCCGACGCTTGCTATGGCGTGTCATGGCCTCCCGCGCCGGGCGCAGAGATGCTTCAGGTTGAGCCTGACATATCAGGTTGGGCCGGAGACGCCGAGCCCGCCTGTTGGGCGGGCTCGGGGCATAGGGGCTGCTACGCACCGCATCAGGTGTGCGCGGGTGTCCAGTTCCATTCTGCATGCGCCACTGCGTCATGGGCATGCAGGCTTTCAGCGTGCACGATGCGTACCTGGAAACCCTGTACCTCGTCGCGCGCTTGCAGGGCATGCCGTACACGGCGCGCGGCATCCTCGCAGAACATCAAGTTCTGGCCATTGGCCAGG
>NZ_JARANX010000220.1:0-504 GCF_029889785.1 Chromohalobacter sp. 48-RD10
CGACGTATGCATCCGGATACCCTATGAGTCTGCTATCGATAGCTGCACTGGATCTCGCCCTCGGCGGTCATCTCGTGTTGGAGAATGTTCACCTGACCCTCGAGCGGGGCGAAATCGTCACCATCGTGGGACCCAATGGCTCGGGTAAAACGACCTTGCTGAAAAGCATTATCGGCGCATTGACGCCGCAACGAGGCTATATCGACAAGTCGCCGGGCATGGTCATTGGCTATGTGCCGCAACGTTTACACCTCGATGCGACCTTGCCGATGACCGTGTCGAGATTGATGCGACTGCCGCGCCGGCGACCAACGCACGAGATCGAGACGGCGCTCGACCGCGCGGGCGTCACTCAGCAGGCCAGCAGCCAGATTTGCGACCTCTCGGGCGGCCAGTTTCAGCGCGTTCTGCTGGCGCGTGCGTTGCTTTCGTCTCCCGATTTATTGATTCTCGACGAGGCGACTCAGGGGCTCGATCAGCAGGGAATGGCTGACTTCTATCGCC
>NZ_JARANX010000221.1:0-503 GCF_029889785.1 Chromohalobacter sp. 48-RD10
ACGTAGAAGCGGCGTTGATCTCCGGCGTCATAAGAGGCCTCGATCTTGCTCTCGCCTTTGATAGTGGGCGTGGAGATCTCCAACAGCAGGCGCTGGTCACCGAAGGTGGCGGCACGTTGCCACAGCAACTCGACCTCATCGCCCTCGTCGGTACCGCTGTAGCCGTCCACTTCATCGGCGACGATCAGCGGCGCGGAGCGACCGCGCATCGTCTTGGTGGATCCCGCCCAGGCGAACATCAGAAAGCCACCGGGATAGGACTTCATCCGCTGGTTGTTCACGCCTTCATGGCTACGCGGCTTGGCCAGTAGGTTCTGCAGCGATGGATTCGCATCCACCATCGGGTTGAACTTGGTTTCCAGCCAGGTAGTCAGATCGCCCTGGCTGGGCTGCATCATCATTTGGCTACGCGGTTCGTGAGCGATGCTGTAGCCCTGCAGGCATAACGCCAATTGGGTCTTGCCCACCTGGGCACCCCACATCAACGAGATACGATAGCAGCC
>NZ_JARANX010000222.1:0-502 GCF_029889785.1 Chromohalobacter sp. 48-RD10
CGCTGGTCAATCGCGTCGACACCAGTGACCGCATTCGGCCCTGGCAATTCGGTAGTGGTGCCTTGCTGAACTATCTCGTACGGCAGCGTCCCGGCGCTTGATTATCAGCGTTTCAACACCATGGCCGGGATCGCCCCACGATATTGCTCCCGGGGGCTTTGCGTCTGGCCATGACATCCATCCAAAACAGCACTCTCGATGACATGCAAGTCGCACGCGGTGCCAAGGAGCACGCTGCAACATCGATGCGAGAAAACGCCCCTTGACTCTAGCGCACAGCGTCGCCATGTCTCACATATGCCCATCAATGCCAGGAGGCAAGCATGATATTGGAAGGCAAGCAGATTATCGGACAAGACATCGCAGCCGGCCCCGGCACTAGTTTCCAGGCGGTAGACCCCGCCAATGGGGAGACTCTTCCACCCGAGTTTCCCAGTGCCGATAACAAGCAGGTCGAGCGCGCCTGTCAGCTCGCCTGGGATGCCTTCGATGTATATCGGGA
>NZ_JARANX010000023.1:0-25986 GCF_029889785.1 Chromohalobacter sp. 48-RD10
TCCTGGATTCATAGAATAACCGCAGCACTTTGGACCGCCAGGTAGAGGAAGGAGGGCCAGCGCCGGTACCCTCTCGACTTTACCGACCAAAGTGAAGCAGAGAATGGGATACCGACAGCTGACCCAAACCCAACGATACCAGATTCACGCCCAACAGGGTGTCCATATGAGCCAGCGACAGATCGCCAGAGCGCTTGGCATTCACAACAGCACCGTCAGTCGCGAATTGCGCCGTAATGCCTCTCCCGAGGGCTACGATCCCGGCCAGGCTCAGGCCTTCAGTGATCGGCGGCGGCGCACTGCCTGGAAAGTGACAAAGCGACTCCCCAGCCTCATGCGCTGGGTGACTGATCAACTGGCTAACGAATGGAGCCCTCAGCAAATCAGTGGCTTCATGGCCAACGCCAACGGCGCTTACGTGAGCCATCAGTGGATCTATTCGTTGATTTGGGATGACAAGGCACGTGGTGGCGACCTGTGGCGATGTCTACGACAGCCCAAGCGGCGGAGCAAGTACCGTGCACAAGCCAAGAGCGCCGGACTCGGCAAGATTCCGAACCGAATCGGTATCGAGCACCGCGCCGCTGAGGTGGATGCTCGACTTAGGATTGGCCACTGGGAGGGCGATACGATGCTCAAGGGCCACAAGCAGTCCGGATTGGTCACGCTGGTTGAGCGTCGCAGCGGCTATCTGCTGGCCGCTCGGCTCCCCAACATCACCGCCGAACTGACACAGAAGGCCATGATTCGGCTGCTGAAGCCCCGGCGTGGCGCTGTTCAGACTGTGACGCTGGACAACGGCTCGGAGTTTGCCAATCACGAGACAGTGGCCCAGGCAGTGACAGCGGCGGTCTACTTCTGCGATCCCTACTGCTCCGGCCAACGTGGGACCAATGAAAATACGAATGGTCTGATCCGGCAGTACTATCCCAAGGGGACCGACTTCCGACAGGTGACGGACGCCGAGCTGAGAAGGACCGTCAATAAGCTGAATGATCGCCCCCGAAAACGGCTCGGTTATCGGACACCGGCACAGGTTTTCCTGGGGGAATACTCAGGGGCCCTGGATACCGCAGGTGCTGCACTTATTAGTTGAATTCAGGACTGAGAGTGACGTTATAGTCCTTGCCTCCGAAATAGGATCCATCCGCTTTCGTTAGCGTGACGGTCGTCGGCGTTTCCCCCTGAAAGACTTCCTGATTGGTCTCGTCCGTGATCACGAGGTCTGCCTGAGATGGCGTGCTGTTGATCGTGATTTGCTGATTCTTGTCACCGACGATACTGGCGCAGCCAGACAGTGACACTATCCCCGCTGCGCATATGGCGGTCGCAGTCATTTTTAGATTCATGAGATTCCCTTGCGTAACTCGAATTTTAATTAGCCTCAAAGGGCATAGAGATGTTACGCAATTGGCATAATATTCACAATATTATAATAAAGATTCAAATGAATGATGCTTTTGAGGGGGCTGACGCAAGGCATGGAACCGAAACGTTTCTCGGAAGGGATTGGTGTCGGTTCTTAAGCAAAAAATGGTGCCCCCATCAGGATTCGAACCTGAGGCCTTCCCCTTAGGAGCGTCAAGGTGAGCATTTTTTGCCTTATCCAACTTTGTCTAGTACTGTCCATAGATGTTCGTTAAGTCATTGTAAAAAATGGATCTATTTTGACGCTGCTGGGTATTTTTTGTCCATTGGCATCCAGTGATGTACAGCCTTATACTGACATCTTGTTGGGGTCGCTGTTGGGGTCGGAAAATGCGTGAAGTTGCCGAAGAATCAGTGAGCAAGGTTCGCCAGGCAAGCGAAAACTATCTCACCACGAGCAAGGCCGTGGAAAATTTCCGGGTACGAGAGGGCAAAACCAAGGCTAGGGCTGTCGTCTCCAACGGCAAGTTGGGCGGGCTAGCTCTTGAGGCTCGGCCCGATCGTGAAGCCAAACGTTGGATCTATCGCTATCGGCAAGGCGACAAAGTGGCGGAGTACCAGCTGGGAAGTTATCCCCAGATGAAGCTCGGCGAAGCCCGCCAGGCCCATCGTGAGGCTTTTGAGCTCGTGAAGCAGGGCATCGATCCACGAAAGCACCGCAAGGCTATCAAGGCAGCCAATCAGGCGGCGTGGACGATGGGAGAAGCGTTCGAGAAGTGGATTGACTTCTATGCCACAGCCCCGGTAAGGGGCGGCACTCCACCGACCGAGCGCACCGTGTTAAAGCAAAAGGGGCGTTGGCGTTTGCACTTAGCAAAGCGACTGGGTGGTGCCTATGTGCGCGACATATCGCGCCGTCAACTGATTGAAGTCTTGGAGGAGATCGCATCTACGGCCAGAGAAGAGGCTCGCCAGTGCCTCACCCTACTGCGTCAGCTGCTGGATTACTGCGAAGACCGTGAACAGATCAACGATAACCCAGCGGCTGGCCTGAAACCAGCCAAGGTTAAAGCTCGCCCGGGGAAACCGCGCGACCGCCACCTTAAGCTCCCCGAGATGATGGAGCTCTGGGAGGCGCTGGATGACTGTCGAAACGCCGAGGGGGTCGCCTCAACAGCAATGCTTTCCGCCTCTGTCGCCAATGCAGTCAGGCTGCTGATCCTGACCGGTGCTCGCCGTGCTGAGGTGTCTTCCATGCGCTGGGCCGAGGTCAAGAAGGATACCTGGCACATTCATGCCTCGAGAACCAAGAGCGCACGCGAACACAAGGTACACCTCTCGAAGCAAGCCTTGGCGATACTTGACGAGCAGAGGAAATCGTCTGGTGGTGAGTTCGTTTTCGAGTCTAGCCGTGATGCTGGAAAGCCGATTCACTACGACACCATCACGACGGCAATTGCTCGGCTTCAGGGGAGGTCGAGAAAGCAGCACGATACTGACGCCGTGCTCTACCACCTTGAACATTTCACCGTGCATGACCTTAGGCGATCCGTAGCGACGCTGTGGACCGAGACCTTCATGGCCGACCCATTGTTGGTCGATGCTATGTTGGCCCACGTGCCGCCGAAGCTCGTGGGCACCTACAACAAGGGCAAGCGGTACAGAATGCAGGTTGACATCTGGGAGCAGTGGGGAGAAGCCATTGAGTATTCCGCTATATAAGCCTTAGCTTAGGAAGCTCGATAGTTTGGCATCAGACTGAGCATCAACCCTGAGTTTTGCTACTCTGTTGATGGTGGCCAGCAAGGAGGCCCGTCATCATGCCACAGATCGAGACGCTCGCCAGACAGGCCTGGCAGCTCTGTGCCATCGATGACATCGCAGACCTTATGAGCAAGCCAACCAGCGCCATCGAGCGCTGGATCGACAGCTGGACCGAGATCACTCAACAGGTGCCGCCCTGGCACGAGGAGTTGAACTGCCTTACCGTCTACTACCTCAAGAAAGCCGGCATCATCACTCGCGAGGGGCTGGTCGAGGCGTGGAAGAATGACAACTTCCGACGTGGCCAGCCGAGGCCGCACTCAACCACCGCAGGAAGGTCCCGGGTGAGAAAGCCTCCCCCTCCGCCAAATAACATAGATAAGCCGCTGATTTCAGCGGATTTTTATTTTTGTGCTTTTCCTCAGCCCATACTTCTGCTCATACCTTGCACCTAGCTTTCACCGGACTGTACAGGATGCCGTTGGATCGTTGGCCTCCCTATTCGGTATCTCGCCTCTCCATTTTTTAGGTCCTGTCACCCGCTTGGGGCCCATCACCTAACCCGGAACCTTTGACGTTCCTGTCCATGGCAAGACGGCGCTCCTGAAAATGTTATCTGCAGGGGCGTGCTTGGTCTAGCAACCCAGGACGGATGATCGGTCGCCGAGGTGACGCGACGAATGGGGGCGTCGAAGGTTAACGTGGTCAATCTTTTGGGCAATAAGATCTCGCAGATCCCACTCGAGACGCTTATCGACATGGCCATGGCCGCAGGGTGCAAGCTATCACTTTACTTCAAGTTGCTTCGGGATGAGGCCGTCTCCTGATTGGCTGGCGATCCCTCGCGTTACGCTTACACCAAGCCAGCGTGCTGGGCGTTCAAAGTAGTTGACGTCGCATATTCAAAAACAACGCCCAGCCTTGATGTCGGACTTAATAGCTGGCGCCGCATGCCCCGCAGGTATACTCGACATCGATGTCGACCAGCAACAGCCCCTCCTCAAGGGGCTGCTTCTTCTCATAGTCTGTTAGAGTGTCGTCGTTGGCTTCGACTTGTTGGGGGGTGAGGGCAACCCGAGTCCGACCATTCGAGTCAATGATGTCTCTGATCTGGTCGTCGGTTAGCCCCAGTAGTCTCAAGTCAAAGCTTTTATACCTCTTGCACTCTTCATCGGTGTTGTCAGCACACGTCAGCGTCACACTTGCGGTCTGCATATCCATCGTTCATCTCCTCTGGTGGCGGGTGCTCGCCTTGAGCCCCGGGGATCGCCAGTCTAACCGGGCGCGATCTTTTCGACACCCCGTTCGATCTGAGCGTCACCTTTCGACGCCGCGTTTTTCAATGTGCGCCTGGATCGCTGGCAGATTGCCTTCAGGCATTCCTGACCGGCAGCTTTTGATCCTGGCAAGCTACATCATGGGTGATTCTCGCGAATAGCTCGATCTGTTACCACCGTCTCTCGATGAACTGATTCCCGACGATCAGCTCATCCGCGTCATCGACCTGTACGTCGATTATCTCGACCTCGAAGTCCTTGGCTTCGAATGTGCCCGGCCGGCGGCGACTGGACACACATAGGTGGATAGGCTCTCACCCATGGCGAGTGGTTTTTTCTTGTAGAATCAAGGTGTTCCTATCAGGACATGATTCAAGAGGACCTCTCGTCATTTTTCAGGACGGCCTCATGAACAAGCTGGGATATAGTAAGTAACATTAAGATTAGAGGATGCTCGAAAGTGGAAGAGTTCACTCTTATTCGAGGAACCGACACAGGGTGGATAGTCAACATTCGCAGCAGCGGTTTGTTGCGTGGCGCCTGAGGGGAGGAACTCAGTGGTTCGTTACTCCGTCTGTTTACTCGCACCACGTCGGGAGCTGCCTCTATGGGGCTTTTGGCTTACGCCTAAGCAACGTAAGACCTGATACGATAGAAACTAGCGTTGTCCGCCACCAAGGTCGTCGATCAAGGCGCAAGATAGCGGCTATTAAAACAATGCAGTACGCAAGGGGAATCAGGTGGAAGAATTCATATGGGTGATACTACTGGTCGGCGTGGTTTGGCTGGTGGGCAAAAGGAGCAAGCGAAAGCGCTCCCAGCCCCAGAGGCCTGAGCGAGCTGGGATTTCCACCCAGCAGGATCATACCGTTTCTCGTCGGAATAATTCATCGGATGACCCGCTGGGGGAGTACGGTATCCACGTCGAAGTGCGGTACGGGAGTCCCCATGGAGTTGATCTGGCACCCGACCCCAAGGTTACATCGCAGGAATGCTGGATCCCTGCAGGGCAGACAACAACGATACATGGCGTCACCATCCCGGGAGGACGCCTATTGGTCGGCCGTAAACTCCCCTCAGGTGAGGCGTACAGCCTCGAACCTTCTCTGATCAACCCTGACCTACCGGTCAACCTGAAGAATCCCGCCAATCACGAAGATACGCTTGGCTACTGGCCGCAGTATCACCGCATCAGCCCTGAAGGCAGAGCGGGCTATCTGCACTTTCTGGCCTCAGACCGTGATGACCCAAGCGTCCCTATGGGATTCGTTTTCCTGTACTTCTACGGCCTGGAGCGACGTCTGCTAGTAGATAACCCGGCAGGCGAGGTGTCCTCGGAGGAGTATGAAGACCTCATCGGCGAGATCCAGCGGCTATTGTCTGTGTACAGCCACAGCAATAGCTTGAAGGGGTACGCCTCGCGTCTGCTGGATTATCTGGCTATGGCGGAAAGCTCGTTCGACACGCCGTATACCACCCCGATAACCCGGGAAAGGCAGAATGGATTGCCGAGCCAGCTGCTTGTCGATCTCGGTATCTTCTCCGCGAGTCATCAGCCCATCCCGGCTGACTGGGCCTATGCCTGGGTAATCCAGGATCCCCAGTTCCGACTACGTACAGCGGCCGAGCGGTGCCCTGACGAGTTCAAGGCGCTATTCACACGCAGGTATCGGGAGCGCCACGGTGAGGGGATAGTGGTCAAACCCAACAAGACGTTGATTACCCTGTCGTATCACCCGGCCAGCCCGTCGATATCGCCCGCCCCGGTGCAGACTCAATTGCCCAACATCACCGGACTGAAGAAGCCGACACGACTTTTGGCTGAGCTAGTCGATCGCTCATGTGATGAGCTGGATGCCTTCAGCCGGTTCGTCGGCAAGCATCCGTCACGTTGGGATAGCATAGAGGCGTTGGCTCTGTTGCCATCGAGTCTGGCAGGCGAGCGTAAAACCGAGGAAGTGATCAACTTGGAAGCCCGGCTCAAGGCACGCTTGCAAGCGCAAGACGTTGCCAGGGTCCCTTTCACCGAGTTGGCCGCAGGCATAAACCTTGGAAGTACAGCCAAGCCAACCGCTAAGAGCATGGCTTCTTTGGCAGGTTTTCTTGAACAGGCGGGTATTGGCTTCGAGCCCGATTATCGTTATACCGGTATCTTGCCTCATCAAGATAACGACTATGTAACGTTTGAAATTCAGAGCACCAGCCAACTACCTGTCTCGCCCGAGTTCTCCCACGCCGCGACGGTAATGCGCCTGGCCGGTTTTGTCCTGTACGGCCAGAGCGACACCCTGACCGAGCTGCACTATGACATCCTCACTGACTATCTGGACCAAGTTTCTCAACTGAGCGAACTCGAGCGACAGCACCTCCAAGCGTATTTTCGGTGGGAGCTCGAACGCAAATCGACCCTCGCCGGCATGCGTAAACGCGTAGATGCCATGGATGCCAGCCAGCGCACTCAGCTCGAGCAGTTACTGGTACGTCTGGCGAGTGCCGATGGTGTGGTGGATACGGACGAGATCAAGAAATTGCGCCGCACCGCCAGTCTGCTGGGACATGATCCTGAGACCCTTTACTCCCGCATTCACTCGGCCATGGCCGAACCGACCGTCGTCCGTCAGGCCAGCGAGGCGGCCACAGGCTTTTCCATCCCGGCGCCCGAGCCGGACGCCGCGCAAGCTGGAATGCCCCGGCAACCCCTGAATCAGGACACTATCCGCCAGAAACGCACCGAAACTCAGAAGATAGCCGGCGAGCTGAACAGCATCTTTACCCCCGACTCGCCAGCCGTGCCGTCGCACGACAGTCGTGACTCACAACCCACAGGTAAAGTACCTGATACGCAGCGCACGGGGCGGCAGAGGCTGGACCCCGCCATTCTCCAAAGCAAGCGCGAAGAGAGTGACCAAGTGACCGGGGTGCTGAATGACATTTTTACACCCGAGGACGAGATGGCTGCTGGCGTCTCGGATCAGGTCCCGGATGACCCTCGACCGTTGCCGGCGTCACCGTCGCAGGGCACTGTTGACACAAGTCGCCCCGACCAGACTGATGCCGGTCCGGGTGGGTTGAATACGGCCCACATGGCGTTATTGGAAGCCGTCGCCACTCACGAGCAGGGGCTAGCCGTGAGCGAGGCGGAAACCCTTGCCGGCGAGTTACACCTCCTGTTGGCTGGTGCCATCGACACAATCAATGAAGCGGCCTTCGAACTGACGGATGCACCGGTCCTTGAGGAGGAAGGGGCCGTGCTGGTCGTGGATAGTGAAATACTTGAGGAGATGAAAGAGTGAGCCGACTACGCGATCGCGAAAGAAATGCCATTCTGAGTTCGCTACGCGCCGGCGTGGTACCGCGCGTTGGCCAACAGCACATCCAGGTCGGGCGGGCGGCTGAGATCAAGGCGTTGATCTCTGACATCGATACCCTGGCCGACGGCGGCTCAGCCGTGCGGTTCATCATTGGCGAATATGGTTCAGGGAAGACCTTTTTTCTCAACCTGGTCGGCTCGATCGCTCGCGAGAAGAAGCTCGTGACCGTTTCGGCTGACCTGACGCCGGATCGGCGCATCCATGCGACCGGTGGGCAGGCTCGGGCACTATACGCCGAGCTGATGCGCAACATGGCAACCCGCGCCAAGCCCGAGGGCGGGGCGCTGGCCAGCGTGACCGAGCGTTTCGTCACCCAGGCGCTGCAGCACGCCGAACAGAGCGGCGTCTCACCGGAGGCAGCCATTCAGGCTGGACTCGATAGTCTGATGGAAATGCATGGTGGGTATGACTTCGCCTCGGTTATCAAGGCGTACTGGCGTGGGCACGATACCGACGACACTGAGCTGCAGCAGGCTGCCATCCGCTGGCTGCGTGGGGAGTACAGTACCCGGACCGAGGCGCGCACGGCGTTGGGAGTGCGTACCATCGTCGATGACTCGAACGTCTATCAAAGTCTCAAGCTCATGGCGCGCTTCGTTCGGCTGGCCGGTTTCGGTGGGCTTCTGGTGACACTCGATGAATTGGTCAATCTCTACAAGCTCTCCAATAGCCAGGCGCGCAATGCCAACTACGAGCAGATACTGGGCATTGTCAATGACGCGCTGCAGGGCAGCGCCGACGGCCTCGGGGTCGTCTTTAGCGGGACGCCGGAGTTTCTTATGGATCCCCGACGCGGCCTGTACAGCTACGAGGCGTTGCAGTCACGTTTGGTCGAGAACCGCTTTGCCCGGGAAGGGTTGGTCGATCTCTCGGGGCCGGTTATTCGACTGACCAACCTGACCCAGGAAGACCTTTACTTGCTACTGGTGAATGTTCGTAAGGTGTTTGCCCGGGGCGAGTCGGGGGAGGAGCTACTGCCTGATGAAGGGCTCGAGGCCTTCCTGGATCACTGCCATCGTCAGATCGGAGACGCCTACTTCAAGACACCCCGCAACTCGGTGAAGGAATTCACTCAGTTTCTGTCATTGCTCGAGCAAAATCCCGAGGTTCGCTGGGATAGTCTTATCGACAAAATACAGGTGGCCCCCGAGTCAGCCGACCAGATTCCTGACGCACCAGAAGAGCCGCCCGTGCCAGCCGCAGCGCCGTCAGTGAATGATGCATCGGCACCGGCGCATGCTCCCCGGGAGGATGACGGTGATGATGAACTAACCTCCCTAAAGATTGGGGGGCCGAGGCATGACTAGTGCCAACTCCAGCGGCTTTTTTCGGCTCGATCGACGAATTCAGCGCTGGATCTGGCGTCAGGGCTGGACGCAGCTACGCGATCTCCAGGAAAAAGCCATCGTGCCAGTGCTGGACGGTCGCCAGGATGTTCTTTTGAGTGCGGCCACCGCCTCCGGCAAGACCGAGGCGGCGTTTATGCCTGCGTTGACCGGCCTACTGCAGGCGATGGATGCCGGCCCTTCGCCGATGCCCCTGATTTTGTATGTAGCCCCCCTCAAGGCACTGATCAACGACCAGCACCAGCGCCTCGAATTGCTGGTTGAAGGCACTGACGTTGCGCTTACCCCCTGGCATGGTGATATTTCGGGGACGTACAAGAAACGCTTCCGGAAGATGCCGGGCGGTGTCCTGCTGATTACCCCGGAATCCCTTGAGGCCATGTTCTCACGCACCGGCACCGAGATCTCTCGCCTGTTCGCGGGGCTGCGTCAGGTCATCATCGATGAATGGCATGCGTTCATCAGTACCGAGCGCGGTATCCAGCTGCAATCCCAATTGGCCCGGCTAGAGGTTGCTTTGGGGCGACGCATCCCGCGTATCGGACTGAGCGCGACCCTTGGCGACCTGAGTCTAGCGGCCGAGGAGCTCAGACCGGGCGGCGGGCAGGCCGTGATTCCTATCGATTCACGTAGCGATCATCAGGAACTGCAGGTCCAGTTGCGAGGCTACGAGAAAGTACCTCCCAGGCTAGGACGTAAGGAAGCTGACGCGCTGGCACGCCAGGGCCGTGAGGTGCCGATCGAGGATGTCACCCATGGTGATGACCTGGTCATCCGGGATCATCTGTTCGATACCTTGCGGGGCCAGTCGAACCTGATCTTTGCCAACAGCAAGCGTCAGGTGGAGCTATTCGCTGAGCTGCTGCGTCGCAAGAGTGAGGATCGGCGACTGCCGGAAGAATTCTTCGTGCATCATGGCTCGCTGTCCAAAGATCTGCGACATCATGTCGAGCAGAGCCTGAAAAGTGACAAGCGCCCCATGACAGCGGTATGTACCTCGACACTCGAGCTGGGCGTGGACATTGGCAGCGTGACCAGCATCGCCCAGATCGGGCCACCCCATGAAGTTGCCAGTTTGCGTCAGCGTCTGGGGCGCTCGGGGCGTCGTGGGGAGCCGGCAATACTGCGAATGTATGTCACCGAATCCAACCTGACACCGCAGACCCCTTATTTGGACCAACTGCGGTCGGGAGTGTATCAGGCCACGGCGATGGTGCAGCTTCTCGTCGAGGGCTGGTGTGAACCTCCCTGTACCGGCTATCTGCATCTATCGACACTCATTCAGCAGATACTCAGCCTGATTGCCCAGTATGGCGGGGCGACCGCAGCCGACCTGTGGCGCACTCTGGTAAAAACGGGGCCTTTTCGGCATCTGCGGAAGGATCAGTTCACGGCCTTACTCAGGGCGATGGGCCAGGAAGACTTGCTTGTTCAGACTGACAGCGGACTTCTGCTGCATGGGGCCGTGGGCGAACGTATCGTCAACCACCACGATTTTTATGCAGCGTTCAGTGCGCCCGAAGAGTTTTCCCTGTTCCACGCCGGCAAGATGATCGGCATGTTGCCGATCGATAGCCCGCTCGAAACCGGTGGCATGCTGGTGTTCGCCGGTCGACGCTGGGTGATTGTCGATATTGATGATGATCGCAAGGTGATTACTCTCAAGCCATCAAGTGGAGGTGTGCCGCCCCTGTTTGGCGGTGCCGCCGGCATGGTCCGGCGTGAGGTGCGCCAGCGGATGCGCCAGCTTTACATGGAAGGAGAGGCGCCGGGCTTTCTTAATCGCGGCGCCCAGCGATTGTTTGGGCAGGGCGGCAACTTCTTCCGGGAGATGGCGCTTGATCGGACGTGCCTTCTCCAGGAAGGGGGCCAGGTGCTGATTCTCCCATGGGAAAGCGACCTAGTGCTCAACACGCTGGCCTTGCTACTGCGTCAGCGGGGGCTGATGGCGGAGCGTGAAGGCTTGGCCGTTTCGGTACAGAATTGCCGCAGCGAGGAACTCCCGCCACTCTTCGCATCGATACTTGATTCGCCGCCGGCCTCGGTGGACGAGTTGGCTGGCTTAGCTGAGAACAAGCAGGTAGAGAAATACGATGAATATTTGCCGGAAGAACTGCTATGTAGCGAGTTCGCCGCACGTATGCTCGACCTGGACGGGGCGCTTGAGGCGATGCGTGGCATGGCCGCCACGTATGGCTAGGAGGCGGTCCTCTGTGAAGCTGCCACGCTATGCTTGTCGGGTGGGGCGGCTACCAGCTCAAAGTGGTCCTCTCGGCAAATACTGTTGGAACGTCTATCCGTGTTATGCAACTGGGGGGGGGGCTCAACTTCCAAGCGCAACGCTATTGATGAGTGCTCGGGCCTGCAGCCGATTTCTTGAGCACCTCCGCATAAACTTCCAGCGGTGTGCGCCAGACCAGTGTCTTGCGCGGTCGTGTGTTCAGTGAGTCGGCGATCTTGTCGAGTTCTCCCTGGCTGTAGAAAGAGAGATCCGTGCCCTTCGGCAGGTATTGCCGCAAAAGCCCGTTGGTGTTGAGGGGGCGGCCATCCGCTTGGAGCCTCTCTGCCATGGGCTATTCGGGCCAGCGAAGTAGATTACCGTACCGGTTTTCTGCGTGACCTCGACATGCTTCACCATCTCTTTGCCTTGGTCGTAGGTCATGGACAGGCGCAGGGCCTGTAGCACCTCATTGAGCTTGTCGCTGGAGCCAACGGCCGCCGCCGTGCCGTGGTGCCATCCACTTTCGCTAAGATCACCACACGCGTGGTGCGCTCCACCAGCATACCGACGGCGGAGCGATTGTTGGCACCGATGATGAGATCGCTCTCCCAAGGCCAGGCATCAGGCGGTCTTCGATCACAGGCGGGCACATGTGGACACTGACCAGATCGGGAATCTGCTGGCGTCGATTCTTGCCACGCTTGCGTGACCGGCGCTTGCCGTAGCTCTACCGCAAGCAGGCGATAAACTCCTTCTTGAGGCTGCCGCGGGTGATCACATAGAGTGCGTTGTAGATGGCCTCAGACCTGCCGACATGAATCGTTGGGCGACATGCGCTTCATGTGTGCGGGTTGTCTGCTTTGGTGGCCAGTACTTGCGCAGCAGGTGGACCATCATCTTGAGGAGTTCCCCGTCAGGGTGCGGCTTGGGACGCTGGCGAGATCGATGACGCGTCAAGCGGGCCCGGTAGCCCGCCAGACTGGCATCGAAGCCTTTGAAGGAGTCAATCGTGTGGTGGGGCGAGCTCTCGCGATACAGTACTGGGTGCACAGCTCAAGTGAGTGGCTCGCATCATCATGATAGCGGCTCGATCTTCAGCAGTGAGATGGCGCTAGCAGTAAGTCATGGCAACACAGTACCTGATGGGTTACGTGTCGCACTTGATCATTGAAACCGCCAATCCATACGCTAAGAAACTCAAGAAGCAAGTTACGGTCCGGCTTGATGAAGGCACCATTGCGTATTTCAAGAACCTTGCCGAGGAAAAAGACCTTCCGTATCAGAGCCTCATTAATCTCTATCTGCGCGACTGCGCACAGTCGCATAAAGATCTCAAAATTGAGTGGCAGTAAGCCGTTATCAAGCGCTAGGGCGGCGGTTAGTCGAAGCCACCGGGCTGACAGTGGCCGAAGTGCAAGCATTGCGTGTCGACGACAGGCACTGACCGATTGAGTGGGCAGCAGTTTTGGTATGATGGAACTCGTTCCCGATGGTTTTAGCTGCTCTTCATCGCAAACGGTTTTTCGTAAGCGCTTTCCATAAAAATGGGCCGGCAGCGCCGGCCCCAAGCCTTGCCCAAGGACAAGAACGGTACGTAGCAGGGGTGAATGCACCGCTTGATGCATTCGCTACGAGCTTTTTATCGGCAGTGGGAGGCAAGGCTTTAGGAATATTTTGAAATTCATACTCAAACACTAAAGCGGGGATTGTAAGACACTCGTATGTGTACTGCTCAATGCCTTGCGTCATTATCCCAGAAGTGACAGGGCGTCCTGCGGTGCCAATCGCTCTAGGCCGGTATACTCAAGGCACCGGAGCGCTGGACACGTTCCGTGCAGAGTTGGAGCCTGACGGTGTCTCAGATGACCATCTATATCTCCGAGCGCTTGGACAGCTTCATTTTTCTATGTTGCTCAGGTTGATACGGGTATTTTCAATATCTTCAATACGAGTCTCGGTAGTTATTGCCATGTCTTTCTTTTAAAACTTGCTGTGCTGCGGTTTTTTCCTTAAGTGAATTTTTGGAGTTGTCTTTTTCTTCTATTTTTAAAATCTCATCATCCGACATTGTTCTGTATTCATTTTTTATCTCGTTGATTTTATTTGCTTCCTCTTTTAAGGTTTTAAATATAAAGGTAGTCGTTTCTTTGGCGACCTTGCCTCCAATTTCACCTGTCTTTCGCCAGAACCCCATAGTGTCTCCTTTAAATGTGGAGTTAATGCTATCTGTCTGGACAGTTGCGCTTATCATGCTGGTAGCTGCCGCAAACACTACAACGCCTTGCATCAGGGCAAGTCTGAACGTTATGACCTGCTCCGCCACAATGTGAACACCGCTGTGGCCTCGGGCAATTCTTTGCTGTGTGACTGCCTGATCCGCAAATAGAGCATGCCATTTCCTGAATTACTCCTTAATGTATAAAAACGACGACCGCATGGGCCCCGTATGTTGTGTACCGCTAACTACCCCAGTAGTGTCAGAGCGTTCTTCGCTACCAATTGTGCTATGTCGGTATACTCAAAGCACCGGAGTGCTGGACAAATACCTTGAAGAATTGGAGCCTGACACTGCCTCAGATCGCCATCCATTTCCCCGAGTGACTGGACGACTACATTGCCTTATGATGTCCAGGCTGACGCAGAGTTTTTAACACTCCACTAAGAATATGGATCAGTAAGTTTCATACAGATGGCTGACGCATGTCCCACATACAGACCTTCCAAATTCAGCGCACTTCTTCCTAGCCTCAGACTCATCACAGCATGTGAATTTATTTGATTCAGAATCACTTTTGTTCATTTCTTCGCAGATTGAAACTTTATTTGACGTGCATGGGTAGTCTGCTTTATTTGGCTGCATAACTCCTTTAAAAAGGTGCAGTTCTCCAGTTTCTTTATGCTTTTTAAGTGTGTATGCGTCCATAAGAAACCTCCTCGAAGTTGTTAAAACGGGGCCTTGCGGCCCCGTCGTTATTTTCCACTTCAGCCTTATCGACTAACTCATTAACCCAGCAGTGACAGGGCGTTCTGCGGCAACTGGTTAGCCTGGGACAGAACAGAAGTACCGGCTTGCTGCAGGATCTGGTTCTTGGTCATGTTGGAGACTTCATCCGCGTAGTCGGCATCTTCGATGCGTGAGCGAGCGGAGGTGATGTTGGTCTCGGTGGTGCTCAGGTTGGTAATGGCAGAATCGAAGCGATTCTGTAGCGCACCGAGTTCAGACCTTTGGCTATCCACTTGTTCAATAGCACTGTCTATCTGTGCTAGAGCGCCATCCTGAGTCGTGACAGGTCCAGTGGGTGCGGTACCACCACTCCAATCATCACTATCACTAACTTCATAAAATTCTCCGTCTTCAGCGGTAGCACCTACAGTGGCATTGCCAGCATCATCTAAAACGACGGTAGCGTCTTGTGAGATGCCACTTTCATCAGTGTAAGTAGTAGCACTCCAGTTTGAGCCATCTTCTGCGTTGCCGCCGCCGTCTGTTACTGCAACGAGATTGCCATCACTATCCTTAGCTGCGTATGTCCCGCTATCGGTGCCATCAGAGTTTTTAAGCTCATATATCTCCCCCAGTGTGGAGTTGATGGCAACTGTATCTCCTGTTTCTGGCTTTGCCTGTTGACTAGGGTCAAAGCCTGTCAAGGAGAGTTCTGCTACATCAGTCTTTTTAAGATTTATGTCTATTTCTTGCCCATCTTCTGAGCCTACCTGAATCGAGAGCTTTTCGTCACTAGCCAGGACATCTACCCCATTGAAGCTGGTTTCTTCCGAAATTCGGTCAATTTCTGAAAGGCGTTGGCCAATTTCATCTTGGATAGATGATAAGTCAGTTTCACTATTTGTTCCGTTCTGGGCCTGAACGGTCAGCTCACGCACACGCTGCAGGTTGTCGTTGACCTGGTTGAGGGCGCCTTCGGTAGTTTGGGCGACAGAAATACCGTCGTTGGCGTTGCTCTGTGCCTGACTGAGACCGTTGATCTGGCTCGACATGCGGTTGGCGATGGCTTGGCCGGCGGCGTCGTCGGCGGCGCTATTGATCTTCAACCCCGAGGAAAGACGCTCCATGGAGGTCGACAGCGCGTTCTGTGACTGGTTCAGGTTCTGCTGGCCGATCATGGCCGTGATGTTGGTATTGATCACTGACATTGTTGCGATCTCCTAAGTGTCGTTAACCGGCCCCCCAGGATCGGATGCCGGAGAAGGACCGTACATTCCGTGGAGCCTGCCTTAACGGCAATCATGTGCCGTTACTCATTTATCGGAAGATTGCCGGGAAGCTTTAGGGTGGAAGGCGAAATTTTTGGTGGCGCGCTTAATCACGGGCCCAAAACGGCCAGGGCATGGGCATAGGGGAGTGGCGCTAGAGCAGTGCCTTGAGCCGTGAGGCGGGCTCAGCCTCATCGCTGCCATCGGTTGCAGCGCTACTTTCATCAGCCTGACGATAAGCCGCCATGAAACGTGTCGGGATGGCACTCAGCAGCTTGGGTATCAGGCGGATGCCGGCTTCTGTCGGGTTGCCGGAGGGCCGGGGGATACGCGGGTCGAGCAGGGTGAGAGTGGCGACATCTTCCGGATGACGAATAGCCCGCCCCAACCCTTGGCGCAGTTTGTGCAGTGTACGCACGGTTTCCTTGCGGTTGAGCAGGCCAGCGGCGGTACGCGCGGCGTTTTCCTGGCTCATGCCCGAGCGGCATAGCCGCTGTTCCAGTAACAACCGTTCCACCTGGCTGGGTAATGGGCGAGGGTTGCGCAGGATCACCACATGCTGCCAGAAGGTTCGGTCGCCTTGCCGCTCAGGCGATAACCCCTCCCAACCGGCCGGCGTGAGCAGAATGGCGTCTTGCTCCAGGTTATTGGCGAGTTCGTTCAGGTGGGCGCCCGGCGAGTGTGTGACCAGTCGGTCACGGCTCGACGCTGGCCAGGCGTCGCGGAGAACGCGCACATCGGCATAGCTGGCACACAGCACCAGGGTGCGCCCTGGCACGGCGGTGATATGGGGGACGGCCCGTTCGGCATAACGCGATGAAAGCATGTAGGTGCCGTCGTCACATTGCCGTAGCGGATGAGGAAGCCCATGGGGCATGCGGAATCGCAACCGGCCGAAGCGCGTCGCCTGAAATGCCCGCTGCAGGCCGTAGCGCTTGTATCCCACGGGCATTTGTAGCCGTGAGCGCATATAGCGGAAGCTGGGTTCAGCCCCTGGCGAGTGATGCATGTCCGAGAGGGTCGCGGAGGTCAGCAGCGTTACGCGATTTGCAATTCCGGTCTTCAGGCTTCTGGCGGCGGTGCTGGAGTGCGCCACGATGCCGGGTAGCCCCTTGATTGGCGAGTAGTCCAAGGCCAGGTGCTGGTGGGCCTCCCTCAGGCGGGCGGCGATCTGCTCGGCGGCGCTGCGCACGCGTCGCCATTCCCGCCAGGTGTCGCCGTCATGGTTGGACTGGCGGGGCTTGGCTCTGAGCAATTTCTGGATGCCCTGGCCGATCAGGGTGCTTTCTCGCTCGTTCAACGCATGGGCACTGCCGGCCCGGCCGGGAGCGGTGAGCGATTCCAGCAGCGCCTCCCATACCGGCCAGCAGGACCGGATCTTCATCTGACGCAGCAGATAGCCGGTGGCTTGCACCGAGATGCGGTTGGAGAGGATCTCCTCGGCCACATCGGGATAATGCTCGGCTTCATCGAGCAGCAGCGCGTGCGGGGCTTGAGCCTGAGTGATGTTGCCGCGCGTGATCAGGTCGACGACCAGCAGGGCATGGTTGATCACCAGCAGATCACACGACTGGGTGGCCTCGATATGCGCCTGCAGAGCTTCCGGCATGGGGTCGTCATGGGTTAGCGCGATGTCCGCCAGACGGAGGCCATCGGGCAATAACGCCGGGTCGATATCCAGCAGGCAGCCTTCGCTTTCCAACGCCCATTGCGCCAGTTGGCGTTCCTGGCTGGGCCGTTGAGGATCACGGGCTATGTGGCGTAGCGATACCCCGCCGAGATGCAGCGCCAAGCGCTGGGGACACACATAGTTCTGCTTGCCCATGCGCAAACCGACGCGCAACTGGGGGAGCCCCTGCCAGCGCAGGTAATCACGAATGATGTCCAGATTGGCGGGCTGCAGCAGTTGGCGTTGCAGGCTGCGTGAGTAGGTGGAAATGATGCCCCGGCGGCCCTTGCCTTTTCCACGCGCGACCCAGTCGGCCAGGGCCAGCTGGTACGCCAGCGACTTGCCGATACCGGCATCGCCTTCGATAAAGTGGATTTTAGCCGGATCGACCAGGGCCTCGCCGATGGCTTCGGCATAGGCGATCTGAACCGAGTTTTGGCGAAAGCCTGCTCGCTGAGGCAGGCACTCAGCAAGGTAGGTTGCGATGGGATTTTTCACCGGCACCCCTGTGTTCTTCTAAACCCCCGCAAGGGCGGGGAAACAGTGGTGTTGATCACTGATATTTGATGTTCCCGATCACCCCCGCACGGCGGGGAGTAGGGGCGCTGCAAAGACAGCCGCATTACCTTACTCGACACAGCATGCCCATGCCATAGGCGCGCATCTTCGCGACGCCATCCAGCCAAGCCGATGCCGCGCTGAGGGGGTTGGACACCACCAGTTTGGCGGAGCCCATCATCAATTCGGCCTGTCCGGCGCGATGGCGGTGATGCTTGACCTGCCCGAGGGGGAGTGCCTTGAGGGTATCTTCCTGCACCCGGAAGCCATGGCGTTCGATTCGGGCCTGTGCCACCTCACGCCAGCGCTCTTGGGGAGCGACGACACGTCGGCTACGCGGAAGCCTTTCGCCCTGTGGGCCCAGCCGGGTGCTGACCGTAGGGACCATGACCCATTCCAGTGCCAGCTCGGCACCTTCTTCCAGCACAAGCTGACACGGCCTGGCGTTCTCGAAAGGCTCCGCTGAGCGGACCAGGAACAGGCACTGGTTGTTTCCCAGGGGCTCGGCACGAAAGATGAACGGTCGGGCCTGCCCAGGATAATCGTCACCGCCGCTGAACAGCTGCCAGGCGGTTTTATGATGGTCCTCCAGGGTGGGAAGCTTGCCGGCAGGATTGCCAGGGTGGCAGACCACGGCAGCCTCATGGTAATGGACGATCATAGCAGGGCTCCCTGTACCGGCGGCACATCAACCCGCGATGCCTGGAGGAGGGGGATCAGCTCACGCATCATTGTCGTGAGGCGCAGGCGATCATGAGGATTGACAGGCAATGCTGTCAGCAAGGCTTCGGGATCAGGGACTTGGGTAAGCCACGACTCGAAGGCGCTGTCGCGACGCTGCCCACGGGCGGCGTCGGTAATGGGCCGCCAGAAAGCGGGTTTATCGGCCTTGTGGGCTAGATCCATGGCGATCACCAGGCGGGCGGTATCCATCATGGCGTGTAGATCCAATGGCGTCGCGCCATTCTCGCTGTTGCACCAGACCTCTTGCAGCGAGGTAGAGGCCATGAATCGCTGCATCAGCGCATCGGCTTTTCGCCCCCACTGCTCGATATAGACGAAGCCCTGGGCCCGTTGGTTCAGCTCGCCTTGATGCAACAAGTGGGTCAACAGGCCCAGCCCGCTCAGGCGGTGTAGCCTCCCACGCTGCGCCCACAACCCGCTCTGGAACTTATCGTACAGCGCCTGAGGCAGCGCCAGATGTAGGTCGCCACTGGGTGTGATAACGCCGGCCGAGCCCGGCAGCATGCCCAGCTTGGCGTAGACGGGATTGTCGCGGTTGCCGACGGAATAGCGCTCTATGCCCAGCATGGCCTCGGAGCCAATGCGCGGGGTGTAGCAGGTCGTGCAGACATACTCCACGGCGCAGTTGACGCCGTACTTGTATTCGGCGGCTTGGCCGGGGTCTTCAACGTCGTGCCATGGCCTTGCGCAACAGGCGCAGGCGGTCGTCGGCGGAGTGACTAACGTAACGTCAGCGTGCCGGCGCAGCGCTTGCGTGGCGCGGTGAAGTAGCGCGTAACCTGTGTTCATCACACCACCTCTTTGAGGAGGCGCGGTGGCCGATAGACCGGCTCATCGTTGCCGGTGGCATGCATACGTAGCTGATCGGGAATCGCGTTGTAACCCATGCCGTGGTGCTCTGCCGCCTGCCGCCAGGGGCGTTGTCGCCAGCGTTGCCGGTCATCTTCCTGAAAGGCTTCGATGCTGATCGCGCCTTGTCCACGGGCATGCTCAAGGCCGATATGGGGGGTATGACTAAGCAGTCGGAGACAGGCTTCAAGCTGCCCCTCGCCATAGAACACCACAAAAGGGCTGAGTAGCGCCGGGTGGCGGGTCAATTTCGGGGCTTGCGGCCCGCCATCAATACGCAGCTTACTTTTCATGCCTGACGCGGACGCGAATGGCAGGCGTGACACGCCGGAGGTCAGCCCGATTTCCTGGGCGACCAGCCCATGGTGTGGCGTGACGCCGAAAATCAGTTGGGAGGCGCGATAGCCGCCCCGCGCGTCGTCAAATACCAATGGCAAGGTATGCAGTTGCGACCAATCCAGATGCTGCCGGCAGGCTGCTTCCTGCAGCAGCGTATCCAACCTTGGCACCACTCGGGGCAGGATCAGCGGCGTATGCAAACGAAGCATCAGCCTGAAAGGCTGCGTGGTTTCACTCGATACCATGGGGTCAGGCCTTCCGGCGTTGGCGGGCCTCGGTGAGCGTGAAGAGCCGAAAATCGAACTCCCGCACAGCTTGCTCAAAGGCGGCAAACGCTGACTCAAGCGCCTCGCCTTGCATATCGAAGCCCATGGCATCCAGCACCACTCGCCCGATGGCCTGGCTGCGATGTTCACCAGGCGACCGCTGGAACACTTCCCATTCGGCGCGTATATCACCGAAGCCCGTCGCGGCATGGCCGCCCAGACGGGGACGCTGGGAGAACTCCGCCAGAGCATGCAGGATCAGCCCCAGGTGTGTCGGGGTGCCCTGGATGATACGTAGCGTGGAGGACAGCTCGCTGCCCGGAGCGATAGCCTCGTAACCTGCAATCGGATGCTTGATGGACTGCTCGGCACCCTCGCGGGCCTTCTTGATGGCCTTCTCCTGGGCCTGCATTTCGTGAATCTGGTCATTGATTGCCCGTCTTTCCTCACGATCTTCTGTATCGTGCGCGGCTTTCTTGAGCCGTTTAACCTCGGTACGTACTTCCTCGATATCATCCATGCTTTCTCGGGCACTCCGCAGCGAAGCAAGCAATGCGTCCTGCTGCTCCTCGTTGAGGTACTGCATCATCCCGGAGTCATGCTCGAACTGGTCATGACGCATTCCCTGACCGGCATCGATCAGGTTGGTGGCCGAGGTCAGCATCGGGCTCACCTCAAGGTGTCCGGCCAGCTTCCAACGACCGAATAGGCTGATGAAGGGATTGAATTCGCGTAGCCAGTTTTCCGCCATGGGATCGCTGAACTTGCCGCTCGACTCGTTGTTGACGCCCCGAGTAATGTCCACGCCTTCGCCCAGCATGTAGAGATCGCCACGGTCGAACACCGCATCCAAGGGAACACCTTGAGCTTTCGCTACCAATCGGATCACCGCCC
Source organism: Chromohalobacter sp. 48-RD10 (assembly GCF_029889785.1). Taxonomy (NCBI): domain Bacteria; kingdom Pseudomonadati; phylum Pseudomonadota; class Gammaproteobacteria; order Oceanospirillales; family Halomonadaceae; genus Chromohalobacter; species Chromohalobacter sp. 48-RD10. Next base: position 20,879 of record NZ_JARANX010000023.1, read on the forward strand.
TCAACGCCGCCTTGCGCAGAGGGCCACGCAGGGTGCCGCCATTGAGGAACGTTTGGCCATGCGGCGTGCGGGGTAACCGATTATCCATGCCGAAGTAGTTGACGCTAATCGGTGCCTCGGCAGTTATATGGCCGGCAAGCTGATAGGCGAGGGACTGTGGCATAGGGTGTTCCTGATACGGCGTGGATGATGCGGGCCATCCTACCATTCCCTACATTCGTGGGTAGCCGTGTACGGGGCAACAGACACAGCGGATCACATTTTATCAATTAACGCGGAAAACCTCGTAGCTTCTAGTTGTAGGGTCCCTGATGATCAAATGAGATATAGAAGTTATCCTCTGCTGGCAGCCAGAGAGCTTCTACAGCAACTCATCCGGGAGCAGGTTCATGGACATCAAGCTGCATAAGCAGGCCACCACGACACCCAAGATCCGTGCCGAGATCCAGGCGGCGCCCTCCAGCATCAGCGATAGCGAGTTGGCCCGGCAGTACGGTGTTGGCGACTCGACCATTCGCCGTTGGCGGTACCGAGATAATGTCCATGACCGCTCTCATACGCGGCACAACCTACTGGCCACACTGACGACCGAGCAGGAAGAAGTGCTGATCGCTGCACGGGCTTTCCTGCGCCTCGGCCTCGATGATCTGCTGATCGTGGCACGCGAGTTCCTGAACCCTCGGCTGTCACGTTCCGGCTTGCACCGCATGCTCAAGCGGCGCGAAGTGCCGACGCTCGCCGCGTTGGCTCGGCAAGATGCCGGCGGTGATGAGACATCTCGGCACTATGCCTCTGGCGAAGACTTGGAACAGACACTGAAGCGGTACTGTTGGCTGTACAATCACCATATCTCGCTGAAGGCACTGAATCATCAATCACCGATAGCCGCGATGAAAGAATGGCAGGCCAAACGGGCAGAGCTATTTACCAAGTGAGCAGTCAATCATACGGGACCCAGCAATCGATCGACACGTTTGATGGCGTGCTTGGGCGCTGCCGAGCCCGGCAAGGCACCTCCCAGGACCGTCAAGCCCAGGCGACGCTCTCCCAACAGGGCTATGGCTTTTGCCACCTCACGAATGCTTGCTTCGTTGTCACTATATATTCTGAAATAAGAATTTGATATATTGTTTTGTATAATTAAAATAACAACACTAAACAAAATTAATAAAGGTATGAAAAAGCATGGAGCCTGATATCCAAAGCGTACTATTCAATTCAGCAGTAAGTGTAGGTGCCTCACTCTTAGTGGGTGTAATTTTATTTAAGGCTGCAACGGTTAAGGGTCAAGCCTCCGCTGCTAAAGAATCAGGGCGAAAATTCGCTGCTTATGCAATTTTTATAGGCACTATAATAACTCTCCCTTCTTTTTTCAGTAGCATCAATTTTGAACCATTGCAGTATTCTGTAGAGCCTATTGCACAATGGATAATAGCCTGTGTCGCCTATGGGCTTATTGGCTACTTTATAGGATGGATATATTGGAAGTTATTCAAAAGGCAGAAAAACCATTAAAATATCAGAGGTCGGATGATAGGGTTCTTCGTCACTTCATGTGGATTTGGCCTGATCAAGAAAGTGGCCTACCGGGCTGCCGATCAGGTAGATCATGGCGATGAAGTTGGTCTCGTTACGGTAGCCGCGTGCGCGTGACCGGGCAGCTTGGAACAGACCGTTCATGCCTTCCTGGCGCGCGTTGGTCAGCCCCGAGAGCCGGCGCCTCACCACCTGCTCCGCATGCCGCTCCAGCGTGGTCAGGGCCTTCGCCATTGGCTTGAGCAGGGCTGACCGGCGACCGCTTCTCGCATGATCTTGAGGTAGTTCGTAATGCGCCACCGGGCGGCACGCGGCTTCGACGCCTGCTGAATCCATCGTAGCTTCTCCTTGATTCAGGCATCAGCTAACTCACCAGCTCCCACAGCCTCGTTTCGACCTGTTCTCTAGCTTCGCGTGATGCTTCCAGGACCTTTTCGCCTTGGAGGGCGACTTGGATGCCTTGCATGATCGCGTCCCGGACGATGCGACGAATCGTGTTGTAGGTTTCAGGTTCGCTCTCGTAGGCGGCGAGTACCTGCCGAGGGCTGGCGAGGACCAGAGTGGAGCCGGCGCCAACACCGAGAAGAAAGTGACGGTGGGGCATTGGTGCGTCGAGTCGAGTCATCATGGGAGATGCCGTATTCGTTGTTGTTCTTGTAAAAGATAGTGGATCGCTTACGCTCCTACAGATCAGAGCGCTCCCGCGATTCCTGATTATTCTGGTACTAATACAGTACGGCGCCTTGGCATCGCTATTGGAGTGGGACGAGCCGGGCGCGGTAGTGCCTATTGCGTGGCGTGGTAATGAGTCAGGCGAGGCGGTATGTGGTGATACCTGACTTCGTTCGTGGGACGTTATATCTCCTTAGGAACAATGATCTCAACTGGCGTAAATAGGTTTGGCGCCATGTATGGATTTATGGAAGTTTTCGATCTCTATCTTGACGTCTTTGGGGTTTTCTATTTTCCAGCTCGTTTCTGCGTTTCTGTTATGGTGACTTGAGAGCCAGTTGTGGCTTCCAGAAATAAAGTAGTCGTTATCTTTAATTAAAATTTTTTGGTGGGTAGCGACTTGTGTGATTTCCAAGGTGCCACGGAAGGTGGTAGATGTTCTTTGTAATTTTTGAATCTTTCTTAATGCATTAAGTCCGTTTTTGCTCATTTTATGGTTGCCATCGAAATCAATGGCGCCATATTTTATGTGAATATCGACGCCACGAATTAGCGCCTTTCTCAAAATTCTATAAAATTCATCATCAACTACCTTTTCGGAAATCCAGCCCGAAATGATGTAGATGTGTTGGGTGGCAGTGTTAATGGCGTAGTATAGCTCTGATAGATGCTGTTCGTTTTCGATGCGGGAGTTTTTATAATTTTGTTGCTTGGCGGGACGATCCTGGGTTGCGCTAGTCTTGTCAAAGTTTCTGCTTTGAGGCTGGTGATACTGTCTAATTAAGGCATTTATTTTATCCCTGCATTTACGTACTGCGTACCAAGATCCCCATGCGGAAATCATCTGTACACCTAATAGATCATCGCTATGTACCATCGCTAGCGTCCAGCCACTAACTAATATGGCAACTACTAAACCATAGCTTTCTTTGCGCCATGTGGCGTAGCCAACAATACAGATTACAGCAATTTGCCAGTAGAGTATGTCCATGTATGGCCTCAGGTTTCGCGCATTATTACCCATATTTACATGATTTTGCTTTTAAGTCTAGATTAGGAAAATAATCTGTGTGGCATCATTTTCATGCTCGCTGACTTATAAGCTAGGTATCGGGTCCCGCATGACTGACTACCCGCTTGGTAAATACTTCTGGCTGCCAACAGCCAGTTCCCCAAAAAATAAATGATGGTGAATAGCCGGAGCTACCCAATGGGGCAGCTCCGGCGTTATGTCGTGACGCGCGGTCACAGATACCCCAGCTCCGCAAGGGATTCACATCCCTCGCTCCCGACCACCACATGATCATCAGGGACCCAACATGCCATGACGAGGCCGGATATAAGTGTGCAGTCCTCACCTTCATCCATCGTTGCTACTGGCTTGCACAACAGGACGGGTCCATATAAGGGACATGGGCAGCGCAGTTGCGGCGCCGGGGATCAGCGTGAACGACGTATGTGAATAGCTGGATCTGGATCACCTTGCACACTATTGATGCGACATCGGTCATCGATCGACTATTCGACCTGGGCATCGGGAGGAGCCTGCTGACTAACCCGGCGTTGATGAGGGGGGCTCGAAAATTGGTTCATCGCACTTTACCGGGAAAGGCGGCACGGATCTTCAGGAAGAAGTACGCCATGTCGCGGTACCCGTAGGCCATCCGTTTGATGACCTTGATCCGATTGTTCATGCCCTCCAGTACACTGGTATTCAGTCGATGCCGGGCACTAGAAACGATCCCCTCCAGATAGGGCTCCAGCTTCCGGACGAAGTGCGCCAAGGCGCCAATTCCGCTGCTGAGGGCCATGTCAGCCCACTCCTGCCAGGCGCTTCGGGCGGTGGCCTCATTCTCGGCGAACCACAGCGTCTTGAGCTGGTCCTTGAGCAGATAGGCGGTGGTCAGTGACGCATTGGCAGCCAGCAACTCTTCCAGCTTGACCGCTTGCTCGGGCTTGAGGTTGTCGGCGTTGCGCAGCAGCAGCCAGCGGCTGCTCTTGATCACCTTGCGGGACGCTTTATCGTCCCGTAGCTGATTGGCCTGATCAACGCGTACACGGTCCATCACCTCACGTCCATATTTGGCCACCACATGGAAGCGGTCATAGACCACGACGGCGTTGGGACACTGGGCCTTAACCTCCAGGTCGAACGCCGAATTCATGTCCATGGCGACGGCTTCGATCTGTTGTCGGGCATCGCCCAAACATTCGAAGAAGGGGCGGATCGCCTCGCGGGAGCGGCCTTCGCCGATCCACACCACCTGCTGGGTATCGGCACAAGCGACCACCGTGGCGTAGCGGTGCCCTTTGTGCAGGGCAAATTCATCCATCATCAGCCGGCGTAGCCGTGTCCTGTCCGGTTCTGGCAAGTCGCGTTGCAGGCGCCGTTTATCGATGGTCTTCACGGTATGCCAGTGCAGACCGACGAGGTCAGCCACGTGGCGGATAGGTAGCAAGTTCACCAGGCGCTCTACCCACTGGCGTAGCGTATCGGTCACGCCAGCTCGGCCCGGCAGCCAGTCGATCCGCTCGCGTGTCGGTCCACAGACAGGGCAGCGCAGGCGTCTCACCGGCACCTCCAGCACGACCTGGTAAATCAGCAGCGGGGCCTCTCGGACACGCCGGTGGTGCACATCATGGATGAGGAAGCAGGCGTGATCGCAGCTGCTGCAGACCGGCGGGATCCGGTCATCGGGCTCCAACTGGAGCCACAGTGTTTGGGCATCCAGAAACTCATGGTGGGCGACGGTGAAGCCTTTCCAGAACAGGTTCCAGGCGCTAGCATTCATGGCGGCGGCGGTATCCAGGTGAGGGGCTGAGGTTTGTGGTGAACATCAGCTTATCCGGATTTACCGCCGTCTCTCTATCCTGTCTGTTTCACGCTAATCTGCGAAGAA
>NZ_JARANX010000024.1:0-24149 GCF_029889785.1 Chromohalobacter sp. 48-RD10
TAGCGCGACGCTGGATCAGACGCCGCCGGCCCTCACCATCGATCCGGTCGACGATCCGATCAGCAACGATAGTCCGGCGCTGTCCGGCAGCGTCGACGATCCCGACGCCACCGTCACCGTGACGGTCGACGGCACGGATTACACGGCGACCGTCGACGGCAACAGCTGGACGCTGCCCGACGGCACCGTCGATTTGGCCGAGGGCGATAACGCCATCACAGTGAACGCCACCGACCCGGCCGGGAACCCGGCCACGCTGGTGACCGAGACGGTCAGCGTCGACGTCACCGCGCCCGCCGAGGGCGATAACACCGTCGCCTTCGCCGACGACGTCTACACCGCGGCCGACGCCGATACCGCCGACCTCACCGGCCAGGTCGAGGACGGTGGGGTAATCAACACGCTCACCGTCGCCAGCGATGCCGGCGGCGAGCCGGTGGTGATTCAGGGCGACGACATCACGCTGGAGGATGACGGCTCGTTCACCACCACCGCCGACCTCTCCGGCCTCGATGACGGCGAGCTGACTGCGACGCTTTCTATCACGGATGCGGCGGGCAATACCGGGACGGTCACCGACACCGCGACGCTGGATACCGTGGCACCGGACGCGCCCACCATCGATCCGACGAATGGCACCGAGCTTACCGGCACCGCCGAGGTCGGCAGCACCGTAACGCTGACCAATGGCAACGGTGATCCGATCGGCGAACCGGTCACCGTCGGCGACGACGGCACCTGGACAGTGACGCCCGAGCCTCCGCTGGAAGATGGTGACGAAGTCACGGCCACGGCCACTGACCCCGCCGGCAACACCAGCGATCCCACTACCAAAACCGTAGATGGCATTCCCCCGGCCGAAGGCGACAACAGCATCACCATCGTCACCGGCGACGACGCGCTGCTCTCAGCCGACGAGGCTGGCAACGTCACTCTCACCGGCCAGGTCGAAGACGGGGCAAGCATCGCCTCGCTGGCAATCGCCAGCGCCAACGGTGGGGGTCCGCTCGAGATCGACCCCGCGACAGTAACGCCCGACACTGATGGCAGCTTCAGCCTCGACGGTGTCGATGTCAACGGGCTCGATGACGGCGAGCTGACTGCGACGCTTTCTATCACGGATGCGGCGGGCAATACCGGGACAGTCACCGACACCGCCACGCTGGATACCGTGGCACCGGATGTTCCCACCATCGACCCGACGAATGGTGATGACATCACCGGCACCGCCGAGCCCGGCAGCACCGTGACCGTCACCGACGATAACGGCGCGACCATCGGCGAACCGGTCACCGTCGGCGACGATGGCACCTGGACAGTCACGCCCGAGACGCCGCTGGTCGATGGCACCGAGATCTCGGCGATCGCGACCGATGAAGCGGGTAACGTGAGCCCCGAGACAACGGCCACGGTCGATGCCACCGCCCCGGATGCACCGGTCATCGCCGGCGCTGTCGATGACGTGGATCCCGCCGGCCAGCTCGACGACGCTGACGTTACCAACGACACCACGCCGACACTGAACGGTAGCGCCGAGGCCAACGCCACGATAGCGATCTTCGCCGACGGCGCTCCGATCGGCACGACCGATGCAGGCGAGAATGGCGATTGGTCGTTTACTCTCGCAGACGCGAACGCCCTGCCCGACGGCGACGTAAACTTCACCGCCATGGCCATTGATGGCGCCGGCAACACGTCGGACTCCAGTGAAGTCTTCACGCTGACCATCGACGATACCGCGCCGCAGGCGCCGACGATCGAGCCCACCACCGGCGACACCATCACCGGCACCGCCGAGGTCGGCAGCACCGTAACGCTGACCAATGGCAACGGTGATCCGATCGGCGAACCGGTTGTGGCAGATGGCGACGGCAACTGGAGCGTGACGCCGGACGAAGCGCTCGCCGATGGCGACGAGATTAACGCCGTCGCCACCGACGAAGCGGGCAATGCGAGCCCCGAGGCAACGGCCACGGTCGATGCCAACGCCCCAGACGTCCCGGTGATCGTGAGTGCCACGGATGATGTCGCACCGCTGACCGACGACTTGGCCAGCGGTGACAACACCAACGACACCACGCCGACGCTGACCGGCACGGCCGAAGCCAATAGCACCATTGAGATCTTCCAGAACGGCACGTCCGTGGGCATGGTCGATGCCGACGGTGATGGTAGCTGGAACTTTACGCCAGAGGCGCTGAGCGAAGGCAATGCCAGCTTCACCGCCACGGCCACCGACGCCGCCGGCAACACGTCGCCGGATAGTAATACCTTCACGCTGACCATCGACGTCACCGCCCCGGCCGGCAATGATGGCACGCATACGATCGCCTTCGATAACGGCGGTGATGGGCTGCTGAGTGCTGACGAAGCCGATAATGTCACGCTAAGTGGCCAGATCGAAGCCGGCGCCACGATCGACAGCATCGTGATCCGCGACAGTGACGACACCACGGATGATATTACGGTAGCCGAGGGGGATATCAGCGTCGTCGACGGCCAGGTCAGCGTGGCGGCTCAGGATCTGAATAATCTGAGCGATGGCAAGCTCAACGCGACCATGACGGTGGTCGATAGCGCCGGCAACAGCGGCGATATCACCGATACCACCACGCTGGACACTACTGCCGACGTGGATCCGCCGGCCACGCTAACCAGCAATGACGCCGACGGCCTGATCAACGCCGACGAAGCCGACACGACCCGCTACACCGTCGGCGGTCTGGATGACGATGCCATCGCCGTGGCGACGTTCACCGACGGCACCACTGCAGTCACTGCTGATGTCACCGCGGATGGCACATTCAATGTCGACCTCTCCGGCCTGGCCGATGGTGCCATCTCCAGCGAACTGGCGATCACCGATAATGCCGGCAATACCGCCACGGTGACGGGCGACAGCGTGACGCTGGACACTACCGCCGATGTCGATCCGCCGGCCACGCTAACCAGCAATGATGATGACGGGCTAATCAACGCCGACGAAGCCGGCTCGACCCGCTACACCGTCAGCGCTCTGGATGACGATGCCACAGCCGTGGCTACCTTTACCGACGTCAACGGTGATACCGCCATGGCGGATGTCGCAGCCGATGGCAGCATCACGGCGGACCTGTCGAACCTGGCGGATGGCGAAATCACCAGTTCGCTGGCGATCACCGATAACGCCGGTAATACCGCCACGGTGACGGGCGATAGTGTGACGCTGGACACTACCGCCGATGTCGATCCGACGGCGACGCTAACCAGCAATGACGACGACGGGCTGATCAACGCCGATGAAGCCGGCATGACCCGCTACAGCGTCAGCGGTATGGATGACGATGCCACCGCCGTGGCGACGTTTACCGACACTAACGGTGAGAGCATCACCACGACAGTCGAAGCAGACGGCGACTACACCGTCGATTTCGCCGGCCTGGTCGATGGCGAAATCACCAGTTCGCTGGCGATCACCGATGAAGCCGGTAACAGCGCTACTGTCGTTGGAGAGTCGATCACGCTGGATACGATCGCGCCGGAAGCGCCGTCCATCGAACCTACCGATGGCGTACTTATCACAGGTACCGCAGAGGCCGGCGCCACGATAACGCTGACCGATGGAGATGATAGTTCCATCGGCACCACCACTGCGGGACCACAGGGCAGTTGGTCATTTGCTCCGGCAACGCCATTGGTAGACGGTACCGTCATCAACGCCTCGGCAACGGATGCCGCCGGCAACGCCGGACCGGTAGCTAACACGACCGTCGACGCGGATCTCAACGACGTCACACCGCCCGAGGCTCCGACCATCGAATTCGCAGTCGATGATGTCAATCCGCAGACCGGCGATCTCGCTGACGGTGACAGCACCAACGACACCCGGCCTCTTCTTCAAGGCATCGCAGAAGCCGATAGTACGGTCGCTATTTCCCTCAACGGTAGCGAGGTCGGCTCCGCCATTGCCGATGACCAGGGCAACTGGTCTTACGCCCGTGATGAAGAGCTGCCAGAAGGCGATGCAGTCTTTACGGCCACCGCGACCGATGGCAACGGTAACACCTCCGACGTGAGCGATGCGTTCACGCTGACGGTCGACACCGAGACGCCAGACGCCCCGATGATCGCCAGTGCTGCCGACAACGTCGCGCCGGCCGGCACACTCAACGATGGCGCCAGCACCAACGACACTACACCAACGCTGACCGGCAGTGCCGAAGCGGGCAGCACGGTCGAAGTCTTCCAGGGCGACACCTCGCTGGGCACCACTGAGGCCGATGATCAAGGCAACTGGAGCTTTACACCGGAGACCGAACTGGCCGAAGGCGATGTCAGCTTCACCGCCGAAGCCACCGACGCCGCCGGCAATACCTCGCCGGCTAGCGATGCCTTCACGCTGACCATCGATACGACGGCCCCGGACACCCCGATCATCGAGCCCACCAACGGCGATGACATCACCGGCACCGCCGAGCCCGGCAGCACCGTGACCGTCACCGACGAGAACGGCGCGACCATCGGCGAACCGGTCACCGTCGGCGACGATGGTACCTGGACAGTCACACCCGAGACGCCGCTGGAAGATGGCGACGAAGTCACGGCCACGGCCACTGACCCCGCCGGCAATACCAGCGATCCGGCGACCGAAACGGTGGACGCGGTAGCGCCCAATGACGGCAACAACACCGTCAACTTCGCCGATGAGGTCTACAACGCGGACGACGCCGATACCGCTACCCTTACCGGCAAGGTCGAGGACAACGCGGCGATCGACACGCTCACCATCGCCAGCGCCAACGGCGGCGACCCGGTGGTGATTCAGGGCGACGACATCACGCTGGAGGATGACGGCTCGTTCACCACCACCGCCGACCTCTCCAGCCTCGATGACGGCGAGCTGACTGCGACGCTCTCCCTAACCGATGCGGCGGGGAACACCGGGACGGTCACCGACACCGCCACACTGGATACGATGGCCCCCGAAGTCGCCGATGCAACGGTCGAGACATCCGAAAACGATCTCCAATTCAGGCCACAGATCGAGACTACCGGAACACTGCTGCTCGACAGCGATGAAGGTAGCGCCGGTAGCGAGATCGCCTCTCTGAATATCACTGCGCCGCAGGAAATCACCAGCGATGGCGACACGGTTAGCTGGGAACAGACGCAGGAGGACGGCGATGCCGTATTGACGGGAACGACGGGGGGCGACGTCGTTGCCACGCTGCGGCTCGATAATACCGGCAACTACACCTTCACCCAGTCGCGTCCCTTCGATCACCCCAGCTCGGGCGCCGACGTGCTGAGTCTCGGCTTCGACGTTGCCGTGACCGATCTCGCCGGCAACGTGGGTACTGGAACGCTGACGCTGGACGTCACCGACGCCGTGCCCACAGCATCGGCTGACCGAACCTTCGGTCTCGCGGGTGACGCGAATTCCGCGAACGGTGATTTCGCCGTCAACTTCGGCGCTGACGGCGGCTATGTCCAGAACCTCTCCATTGGCGGTTACACGCTGACGTATGACCCCGAAGCCGGAACCGTGACGACGGAAGGAGAAGACGCCGACTTCGCACTATCACCGGCATTCGACGCAGCTAGCGGAACATTGACCGTCAGTATCGGCGATCACAAGACGCTAACCGTCGACATGAACACGGGCGAGTATCAATACGACTCGGCGGTACAGGGCTCGGCCCCGCAGGTCAGCCTGGATCCCTCCGATGATTTGCTCGGTTTGGTAGGCGTTGATGCGGTAGGCGGTCTGGTTTCCAACAGCAGTGCGCAGGCCTTCCAGATTTCGGATGCCGACAACGATGTCACTGAAGTCGTGATCAACGCCGAAACCGGTAGCCTTGCAAATCTCGGCATCGACTTGTCTGGCGATGATCCATTGAATTTTAACTACTCGATGGAGTTAGCCACTGCACTCGGCATCGACGTCGTGGCCGAGTCTGACTCGTCATCAGGCCTATTGGGGATAGGGGCGTCGGCTTCCGCCACGCTGACGATAACGGCGATAAACGGCGGCACGATCAATAACCAGGCACTCAACACCTTTCTTTCTAGCGTCCAGCTCGATGAGAGCGGATTTGATATTCTGAACGTGGGCGGGTCTTCGATCAGCCTGGAAGCAACCGACGCCGCGGGTAATAGCGATAGCTCCAGCGACACCAGCGCTCTGGATGTCGGCTTGTTGAGCGGTGGTTCGAGTAGCGCTAGCGATATCTTCAGCGATACGGCCAGCGACGGTGACGACGTGCTCTCCGGCGATGCACTGTCGGGCGGTGCCGGCAACGACTGGCTGTTCGGTACCGGCAATGACGCCGTGCTGGATGGGGGCTCGGGCGACGACATTCTCGTCGGCGGTAGCGGCAACGCCACGCTGACCGGGGGCTCGGGTAACGACACTTTTCAGTGGCGTTCCGGCGATCAGGGGACAGTAGACGCCCCGTCGGAGGATACCGTCACCGATTTCAGCGGCCAGCCGCTTCGTGGTGGTGGCGATACGCTGGATCTGCGTGGGCTGCTCGACGGCGGCCGCTCACGCGGCACGAGTGCTGGCAACCTGACAAGCTACCTCTACTTCGCATTGGCAGGTGCCTCGACGGTTGTCTACGTCAGCGCCGAGGGCGCCTTCGCGGATAACATGAACGCCACCAGCGCTGCCGCTCAGGCCAACCAGATCATCACGCTGGAGGGAGTCGATCTCATCGGCGCCAGCGGTGACGACCAGTCGGCGATCATCGGCAACTTGCTGGCCAACGGTAACCTGCTAACCAACAACGAAACCTTCGACAGCGAGGACGATCCGCTGACGAATACGAGTGTCGGCGCCACGATAGTCGATGGTGACGGCGACCCCGGTACCACCAGTGTCAACTTCGATCATCAAAGCGATATCAGCACCAGTCCCAACGCCCCCACCGTTCAGGCCACGGATGGTTCGCTTCTCGGACTGATCGGTGTCGAAGCGTTGGGCATTCTCGATTTGAGCCAGCAGGCCTTCACCGCTGCCGACCCCGACAACGGTCTCCAGCAGGTCGAGATTTCCTACCAGGCACTCGCCTCGCTTTCACTAGGCACCGTCGCCTTCGTGTACTCGGAGGCGATGGCCGAGGCGTTCGGCTACGACGTCAGCGTGGAGACCGATAGCCTGGTCGGTGTCGCCGTGCCCAGCTCGACGGTGACGGTCACCGCCGAAGACGGCAGCACGCTGGATAACCTGGAGATCAACGAGTTCCTCGCCACACTCCAGTTGGATACGGGTAGCCTGGACCTCGCCGGGCTCGATTTGGACCTCGGCCTGAGCGCGCTCGGCAGCTTTACCGTCTCCGCTACCGATGTCAGCGGTGAAACAACATCGGATGGCGCCGGCAACCTGCTCGACGTCGCGGCGCTCAACCGGCTACTGGGTCTGAATGGCAGCGACTACATCCTCGAGGGCGACAGCGGCGACAACGTGCTCGATGCCAACGATGGCGGTCAGCGCCTCTACGGCTACGCGGGCGACGACACGCTCAATGGCGGCAGCGGTAACGACCTGCTCCGCGCCGGTAGTGGCGACGACACCCTCAATGGCGGCGACGGTGACGACATTCTCATCGGCGGCAACGGTGCCGACACCTTCAATGCCGGTGCCGGGGACGACCTGATGGTGACGAGCGGCACCGACTTCGCGTCGATCGATGGCGGCGAGGGCTTCGACACGCTGTTGCTCGATGGCGGGATCGACCTGACCTCGGCGGAGGCCGATTCGATCAGCAACATCGAACAACTCGACCTAGGCCACGACGATGACAGTAGCTCCGCCACGCTGAGTGAAGACGATGCACTCGAGATGACCGATGCCGACAACGAGCTACAGGTGACGGGCGACGAGCAGGACACACTCAATATCCAGGGTGCGAGTCAGGGCGACACCATCACAGCGGACGGCGTCGCCTACGACCAGTACACCTTCGGCGACGCGACGATTCAGGTCGAGCAGGACACCGTCACTGTGGAAACCTGATCACGATAATGCAGCACTGGGCGGCCACGTGCTGCCCATACACTCAAGGTCACGGCAAAGGGAATGCCGATATCAGACGACAAAGATCACTCTTGTGGAAACAGCTGACATCATTGATCTTCATGGCGAGCTGTCTTTCCCCGACGGCGACCGTCGGCGCTCCTACAAACTGGATGAGCGAGGCGACCCAACGCACGTCCCACTCGAACGACGCCCAACACCTCGATATACGCGTACCGGATGCTGTCTGGTCTCGCCATCAAGCCGATGTCGAAGACACAGCACCGTCCTCCGAGGCGATGTCCTCTACTCCCGTCTCTGGATACACGCAACCAAACGGGTCAGAGGTCACGCTGGCTCAAGCCATCCGTCGGGGGCTTGCTATTAACCCCTCAGTGCGCGCGGCCGTAGCCGATGCCGAAAGCGCCGGTACTGAAGTGGATATCGCCGAGTGGGGCTATTACCCCGAAGTGAATCTCTCGGCAGGCCCCGAGGAATTTCCGTTCCAGCAGTGGGGCTACGATGCCTCGGCACGGCAGATGCTCTATGACTGGGGAAATGTGTCCAGTCAGGTGGATAAGGCCATCGCCGCCGAGCGCGAAGCCTTGCGCACCCTTGCCGTTTCCGAAGAGGAAGCAGCGCTGGATATTGCCGAAGTCTATCTCGATATTCTGTCTGCGAAGCGCCAAGTCGCACTCATCCAGGACTATGTCGCCGACCTCGAAGATCTCAGCGAACTAACGGAAGCCCGTAGTCAAGACGGCTACACAGACAGGAGCGAGCGCGGGCGTGTGGCACTCGATCTTGCTCAGGCTCGAGACGATCTCGCGACGGCGGACGGCCAGCTCGATGAAGCTCGGCGTCAGTTTCGAATTCTCACCGGTCTATCCGCTACACACCTTGAGCCACTTTCACCAGCGAAGTTAACCCAGCGTCTGAATAAAGAACGACTGCAGCGATGGATCGTCAATGCGCCGCAGTATCAAACAGCCCTCGCCAGCGCTGAACAAGCTGAAGCCGATATCGCTGAGGCAAAATCTTCGCTCAAGCCGCAGCTCAATCTGGAAGGTTCTTTGCAACGCCGCCAGATTGGGGGTGAATTGCAAAATGATTCTGTGATCGGCCTTCAACTACGCATGGATACATTCCAGGGACTAGCGAATTTCCAGCGTCCAGAGGCTGCGCGACAACAGCTCGAAGCCGCCCAATATCGTATCGACGAGCAACGCCGGGAAATCCGACGCGATGTCACCACCTCGATAACCAACGCCGGCGTCTACCAACAGCGCGAACAGGCGCTACAGACTCAGATCGAAGAAGCATCATCCGTCGCTCAACTCTACGACGACCAGTTCTCGGTTGGACGACGCGATATCAATGATCTGCTGACCATTCGCCGGGAAGCGTTCACAGCACGTCGGCAGCTCATCGATATCGAGATCGAACAGAAGCGCATTCAGTACCGTGTCGCCTCACGCCTGGGCTTGATCAATCCACTGGTTAACGGCCGTCTCGAAGGAGCACTGCCATGAGTAATTCTCCCACTGGAACGGCGTCTGATCACGCCTCCACGGCTACCGCCCACCGCCCCGACGCCGAGCGTTTTGACGATTCATTGCGTGAGGGCCTGGTACTGCTATGTCACTGTCTGAAACGTGAAACATCTGTCGCTGAGCTAGGCGACGGACTGCCTCTAGACCAAGGCCGGCTACCACTCGGCGAGGTGACTCGTGCCTTGCGTCGCGCTGATGTCAGCGCGCGTGTGGTCGAAAAACCACTCAAACGGATCTCGCCTCATCTGCTGCCGGCGCTGCTGATTCTGGATGATGACGAAACAGTACTGCTCCAAGCACTTGACGACAATGAAGCAACGATTGCGCTGCCCGAAACGGGCGGCGGCGAGGAGACGATAAATCTCGAAACCCTCGCTGCGCGTTATCGTGGCATCGCCATCTTTGCCCGCCCATGCCACCGTAGCGACTCGAGAGCGGGCGACTTCGCGCAAACGCCACCCACGCACTGGTTAAAGGGACCCCTAAAAGCCTGCTGGCCAGCATACGCCGAGGTCGGCGTGGCGGCGCTGGCCGCTAATCTGCTGGCAGTCTCGACCGCGCTTTTCGCCATGCAGGTCTACGACCGGGTAGTGCCCAACGCCGCCTTCGATACGCTCTGGGTGCTCGCGAGTGGCGTCATGCTGGCCGTCTTCCTAGAGTTTTTGCTCAAGGGGTTGCGTGCCCACCTACTCGAAGTGATCGGCAAGCGACTCGACCTGCAGCTTTCGTCCCATCTCTTCAACCAAGCCATACACTTGAAGCTCAAGTCTAAGCCGGCATCCACGGGTGCCTTCACCAGTCAGGTGCGCGAATTCGAGGCGGTACGCGAGTTTTTTACCTCAGCCACGGCAGGGGCCATCAGTGATATTCCGTTCGTCGCCATATTCATACTCGTCATTGCTTGGATTGGCGGCCCCATTGCATTCGTACCCGTGGCGGCAATCGCCGGGATGATCCTCCCCGGCCTGCTGCTGCAACGTTATCTGGCGCGGCTGGCGCGGGAAAACCTGCACGAGGGGGCAGTCAAAAACGGCGTGCTACTGGAGTCGCTCGATCAGCTCGAGACGGTCAAGGCAACCCGTGCCGAGGGGCGTAACCTGGCGCTGTGGGAGTCACTCTCGGCGCAGCTTTCAAATGCTTCAGTCCGGTTACGCTCGATTACAAGCCAACTCGCCCATGCCGCCTCTTTGTTTCAGCAGCTCGGCTACGTCGGCATCGTGATTGCCGGGGTCTATCGCATCAGCGCTGGCGAAATGACGATTGGCGCCCTCATCGCATGCTCGATCCTTGGCTCGCGGGCCATCGCACCGATGGCGCAGACCAGTGCCCTGCTTGCGCGCTGGCAGCACGTCAAGGCTGCCATCGAAGGGCTCGACGAAATGATGAAGGCGCCCAGTGAAAGCAGTACCGAACAGTCGGTACGCAAACCTCACTTGCAGGGTCATTACCAGTTAGAAGAGGTCGTTGTCCGCCATGACGAAGACTCACCACCCGCGTTGAAGATCGAAGAACTCACCATCGAAGCAGGGGCAAAAGTCGCTTTACTTGGCGGTAACGGCGCAGGCAAATCCACGCTACTACGACTGCTCTCGGGCTTCGTCGACCCGACCGGCGGACGCGTGATGCTCGACGACGTCAACCTGGCGCAGATCGAGGCTGCCGACCGCCGCCATGCCATTGGCTATCTCCCGCAGGACATCGCACTCTTCTACGGCACTCTGCGCGACAATCTCACCCTCGACGGCGGCAACTACGGCGACGAGGAGATCTTCCAGGCCCTCGATGGCGTCGGGCTCGGCCGCTTCGTGCGCGCGCATCCGCTCGGCCTGGAGATGCCCATCGCCTCGAGCGGCAGCGTCTCCGGCGGCCAGCGCCAGGCGATCGGTCTCGCTCGGCTGGTGCTGCAGGACCCTCGTATCGTACTACTGGACGAGCCAACCGCCGCGTTCGACCAGACCAACGAAAAGCGCGCCGTGAACTTTCTAAAACAATGGATGACGGGCCGCACGCTCGTCGTGTCGACACATAAAAAGCCGCTTCTCGAACTGACCGACCGCGCTATCGTGCTGCGTGACGGCAAGCTGACAATGCAGGGAGATGTCGATCAAGTCGTCTCCGGCAACCGCGTGGCAGCTAGAGAGGGAGCACGCTGATGGCAACGAGCGATCATGACCAAGAACTCCAGCGTCAATTGGGAGATGCCCGCGCCAACCTTCGCCATCCGCTGGCCCGTCCCGCCGTCTGGGCCGTCGTTACCGCGCTCGCCTGCTTCATCGGCTGGTCAGCGTGGGCCAATATCGCTGTCGTCACCCACGGTGAAGGCCGCGTGGTCCCCGTTAGCCGAATACAGTCCATCCAAAGCCTGGAGGGCGGCATCATTGAGGAAATTCCTGTCCAAGAAGGCGATATCGTCGATCAGGGCCAGGAATTGGTCAAATTGAATGCCACGCGCTTTCAGAGCGCGTTTCAAGAGACACGTAGCCAAGTCGTGGCACTCAAGGCCACGATCGCACGCTTACAGGCGGAGGTACTGGAGAGCAAGCATATCGCGTTTCCTGATGACATCGATCCAGACAGCTCGCTAGCAGAGTCCGAGCGCGAGCTGTTCCGTGCCAGGCGAGAGAAATTGCAAGAGGCAACCGCCTCGCTGGATCAAGAGATCGCCATGGCCAACCAACGTCTACAGCTGATCAAACCGCTGGTGGAACGTCAGGCCGTCAGCGAGATGGAGCAGTTGCAACTGCAGCAAGATATTGCGTCGCTGCGCGGCAAGCGCGCCGAGATCCAGAACAGCTACGTGCAGGATGCTTACACCGAACTAACCGACAAGAAGGGTGAGCTTGCCTCGCTCGAGCAGGTACTCGTACAAAAGCGCGATCAGTATCAGCGCACCGAAATTAATTCACCGGTGCATGGCCGGGTCAATGCGATCAATTACACCACCAAAGGGGGCGTCGTGCCGCCAGGCGAGACGATCATGGAGGTGATTCCCCTCGAGGATCAACTGCTCATCGAGGCCAAGATCAAACCCAGCGATGTCGCTTTCCTGGCACCGGGTATGCCTGCCAGCGTCAAGATAACCGCCTACGACTACACCATCTACGGCGACCTTGACGGCACCGTCGAGCAGATCAGCGCCGACACCATAGAAGAGGAGACCCCGAGAGGTACGGAATCCTATTACAAGGTCTACATCCGCACGGACAGTGGTTCGCTGACACACGATCAGGAAACACTACCCATCATCCCCGGCATGATCGCACAGGTGGATATTCAAACCGGGGAACGTAGCGTGCTCGACTATCTACTCAAACCGCTGCTCAAGGCAAACCTCTATTGAGGACGCCGTTACCATCGAGTTCTCGTGCGAGCTCCTGCATCAGGCCACGCACAGCATGCGTGTGGCTTTTACGACCCATTCGTAGGACATAGACGATTATCGGAGGCGGCATCAATTCAGAGTTCATGACCGTGGGAAAATCCGGCTGCAGCGGCTCCTTGGCGAGCACTGAGTCCGCTCCTCGCTGGCGATGCTCGAAACGTTGATCGATTTCCTCAGTCGGCACCGATAGTGCAGTAGTGAGGATCTGTTGGACGCGCCTTGCGTCACCAAGCAAGGCGCCTAGAGCAGCGGCAGCCTGTTGATCACTTATACCGATGAGGCGTTCTATGTGCTGAAGGGTGAGCTCCGCATAGACTTCCGTGATGGCTCTGTGGCACTTGGACCAGGAGATATCTACGTCGTGTAGCACGGCGTCGAGCACAAACCCTATGCTGCCAGTGAAGTTCACCTGATGTTGATCGAGCCCAAAGGCGTTAAGAATACTGGCGACGAGGGCGGAGCACTGACTGCTGAAAACGAAGTCTGGATCTAACGCTATCCACGCGCCGAGAGCGACGACATAGGCGGTCTTGGCGCGACTTATTATGCCCTGTGGTCCATGCGTGAACCCGAGTTCCAAGGCCGAATACTATTCAGTTGATCGGCCAAGGCATCCTCCGCGACTTCGGTGTCATATGCTGTTTGGGCACGCAACCAGTAACCATTGGACAGTCCAAAGAACCGACAGAGTCGCAGATCCGTATCGGCCGTTATCGAGCGCTTGCCAGCAATGATCTGTCCAATACGCTGAGCCGGAACTCCAATCTCCTTGGCCAGCCGATACTGGGAGACCCCCATGAGCTCTAGAAACTCTTCCTTCAGTAACTCGCCAGGTGTTACCGGATCAATATTGCGCATAAGTCAAATCACCAAAATAATGCTGCAACAACGTCAGAGCGGCAACGGGGGCGGTTTCAGTGCGCAGGATGCGGGGGCCAAGGGTCAGGGCGGCGAAGTCGGCGGTGTAGGCGGCGTCGATTTCGGCGGGCGATAAGCCACCTTCGGGGCCGACAAGGAGTGCGGCGCGGGTAATGCCACTGGCGTGTTGCCAGGCGGTGTCGGTGGCGGGATGCAGGACGAGGCGTAACGCTTCGTCGCGTGCCGCTAGCCAAGCGTTGAGCGTTTGCGGGGGATGTACGGAGGGCACGCGGCTGCGCCCGCATTGCTCGCAGGCGCTGACCGCGACGGCTTGCCAATGGGCGAGCTTCTTGGCTTCACGGTCGCCCTTGAGGCGCACGTCGCCGTGCTCGGTATAAAGCGGAGTGATGGCCGCCACGCCGAGCTCGGTGGCTTTCTGGATGGCGTAGTCCATGCGGTCGCCCTTGGAGATCGCTTGCCCGAGGTGCACCGCCAGCGGCGACTCGGTGCCGCCTTCGGTCACGGCGGTGACCCGTACGCGTACCTCGCGACGCCCCACACTGACGATGTCGGCCTCGGCCTCGTGGCCCTCGCCATCGAACAGGCGTAGCGCCGCGCCTTCACGCAGCCTAAGCGCGCCCGCCACATGCCGCGAGGCACCTTCAGGCAAAGTGATTTCCGCTGCGGCGACCAGCGTGGCCGCCACATGAATGCGCGGTCCGGCCATCGTTTACTGCACGTTCTCGGCGGCTTCGCTTTCGCGCTTCTTCTTCTGGGCGTACATCGCCTCGAAGTTGACCGGTGACAGCATCAGCGGCGGGAAGCTGCCGCGATTGACCAGGTTGTCGATGCACTCACGTGCATAGGGGAACAGCATGTTGGGGCAGAACGCACCCAGAGTGTGGTCGAGCTGGTCGTCGCTCAAGCCGGCGATGCGGAACAACCCGGCCTGCTCCACTTCGACGAGAAACGCCGTGGCGCCGTCTTCGTTGTTGGTGACCTGCGCCGTTACCTTGACCACCACTTCGTAGAGATTCTCACCGACCTGCTCGCTCGTCGTATTGAGATCGAGCCCCACCTTGGGTTTGAACGCGTTCTGGAACACGCTCGGCGCATTGGGCGACTCGAAGGAAACGTCCTTGACGTAAATGCGCTGCATGGAAAATTGCAGTTGGTTCTGCGCGTCGTTGCCACCTTGAGCGGCCTGATTGTTGTCTTCCGCCATGTTGCACTTCCTTTGACTTATCTATGCATGAGACGCGGGGCCCGGCGTACGCCGCCCCGCCAGTGTATCGCTTACTTGCGGACCACCGGCAACTCATCGGACTGCCACTGGGTCATACCGCCCTTGAGCTTGGCCGCACGGGTGAAGCCGGCTTGGGTCAACTGCCCCACGGCAGCGCCGGAATGCTGGCCGTGCTGGCATACCACCACCACCGGCTTTTCCTTGTAGTCCTCGAGCTCTTTAAGGCGATCCCCCAAACGGCCCTTGGGAATATTGCGTGCGCCGGCGATATGCCCCGCCTTGAAGTCCTTGACCTCGCGAATATCCAGAAACAGCCCCTCCTCGCGATTGATCAGCGAGGTGGCTTCAGACGGCGAGACGCCGCTGTTCGAGTTTTTGAGCTCGTAGGCGATCCATGCCACCAGTACCACCAGAAAAGCGCCTGACAGTAGCAGGTGGTTTTGCACGAATTCGAATAACTGATCGATCATGGGTGCGGATAACTCTCGTTGTGTGTCTATCGACGTCGTGTGTCTGTCGGCGTCGTGTGCGCTCGGCGAACGCCACATGCCCCGGCGGGCGCCTTAGTATACATGAGCCATGCGCGAGCGTCCGGCCCCACCGACGCGGCTGACGCTCTCTCGTGACTGCGTTATGATGCCGCAAGGAGACGTGAGTCGCGAACCCCGCAGCGGCACTACCGCTTCATGGGGTCATCGGCCGGATGCGCCGATGCGACGCCCATCAGATTCCCGCGAGGCATGTTATGGCAGATACCCACCCCCAGCGTCCCCGGCCCGTTGCGCTGTTGATTCTCGATGGCTACGGCCAGAACGATGATACTGAGTACAACGCCGTTTACAGCGCCAAGACCCCGGTCATGGACGCGCTGAAGCAACGCTACCCCTCCGCCTTGCTACACACCGATGGCAAGTACGTCGGGCTACCCGATGGCCAGATGGGCAATTCCGAAGTCGGCCACATGAACCTCGGCGCTGGGCGTATCGTCTACCAGGACTTCACGCGTATCACCAAGGCCATCGAAGACGACGAGCTGGCCGCCAACACCGCGCTGACGGCGCCCCTCGACGCCGCCGTTGCCGCCGGTCGCGCCGTGCATCTGCTTGGCTTGCTCTCGCCCGGTGGCGTGCATAGCCACGAGGATCACATCCTTGCCGTGGCCGCGCTGGCCGCCGAACGCGGCGCCAAGCACGTCTACCTGCACGCCTTCCTCGACGGTCGCGACACCGCACCCAAGAGCGCCCGCGCCTCGCTGGAACGCGCCAACGCGCGGCTCGCCGAGCTGTTCGGCGCCGACAACGCCTACGTCGCCTCAATCGTCGGCCGTTACTACGCCATGGACCGCGACAATCGCTGGGACCGTGTCGAGCAAGCCTATCGTGTCATCGTCGAGGGGGAGGGCTCAAAGGTCGCCACTAGCGCCGAGGCCGGGCTGGACGCCGCCTACGCGCGTGACGAAACCGATGAATTCGTCGCCGCGACAAGCATTCGCCCGCATGGCGAGCCGGTCCGCATGGCCGATGGCGATGCCGCACTGTTCCTCAACTTCCGCGCCGACCGCGCCCGCGAGCTGACCCGCGCCTTCGCCGAGGATGACTTCAGCGGCTTTACCCGCCAGGCCCGGCCCAAACTGGCCCACGAAGGGCTGGTGATGCTCACCGAGTACGCCGCGAACATTCCAGCGCCGGTGGCCTTTCCGCCCACCGATCTGGTCAACACCCTGGGCGAGACCGTCGCCAAGCGCGGCCTGAAACAACTGCGCATCGCCGAGACCGAGAAGTACGCCCACGTCACCTTCTTCTTCTCCGGTGGACGCGAGGATGAGTTCGACGACGAGACCCGCGAGCTGATTCCCTCCCCGCAGGACGTCAAGACGTACGACGAGAAGCCGGAGATGAGCGCTTATGAGCTCACCGACACGCTGGTTGCAGCCATCGACGCGGGCACGTTCGATCTAGTGGTGTGCAACTACGCCAATGGCGACATGGTCGGCCATAGCGGCGACTTCGATGCCGCCGTCAAGGCCATCGAGGCGGTGGATGTCTGCCTGGGCCGGGTAATCGAGGCCATCGAACGCGCCGGCGGCGAATGCCTGGTCACCGCCGACCACGGCAATGCCGAGCAGATGATGCATCCTGAAACCGGCAACCCGCAGACGGCCCATACGACCTTTCAGGTACCGCTGGTCTATGTCACACCACGTGCTGGCGCCACCTTGGCGGACGACGGCAGCCTGTGCGACCTGGCGCCGACCCTGCTGACCATGATGCACGAGCCGGTGCCCGAGGAAATGACCGGCCGCGTGCTGGTGGATACCCCCTGATAGGTGTGCGTTTATTGCGGCGTCGGCGCATGAGCACGCCAATGTCCGGCAAGCGAATCGCCATGGCCTGCGCCATGGCGTTCTCGTGTGCGTGGCTGTCGCTGGGCGCGTCCAGCGTTTGGGCGCAAAGCTCACCGGAGGAAGTCAAACGTCAACTCGAAGCCTTGGGAAGCGATATCGAGAAAGCCGAGTCGCGCCTCGAGGGCACTCGCGACGAACGCGATAGCGCGCAGGACGAATTACGCGAGGTGGAAACCAAGCTGGCCGATACCCAACAGCGGTTGACCGGCCTGCAGCGCGAGCAGGATCAACTCGATCAGGAAGTTGCCGAGCTCAAACAGCAGCGTCAGACCCTCGAGGAAGAACGTCGCCAGCAACGCGCCGCCCTCGCGACACAGCTCAACGCACTATACCGGCTCGGCCCCACGCCGCAGCTCAAGCTACTGCTCAACCAGACCGACCCCGCGCGGCTGGACCGCCTTCAGCAGTACCTCAATCATCTCAACCAGGCGCGTCAGCAACGCCTCGACACCCTGGCCAAGCTCGAGAACCAGCTCGACGAAACGCAAAGCGCGCTGCAGTCACATCAAGAGCGCCTGGACGGCCTCGCCAGCGAGCTCACCGAACGTCGCGAAACGCTCAGCGATCAACGCAGCGAGCGCGAAGCCATCCTCGCGAAGTACAAGGATCGCTACACCTCCCAGCAAGCCAAGCTGGCCGCGCTCACCGATGACCGCGAGGACGCCCAGCAACTGCTCGAAAAAATGCAGGCCAAGCTCGAGCGTCTCGATCAGGCACCACCCTCCACGGATATCGCCCAGACCCGGGGCGAACTGCCCTGGCCCGTGCAGGGCGACATGCTCGCCACCTACGGCAACGGCGACGGCGTCGACCGCAACGGCATGCTCATCGGCGCCGCAGCGGGCACACCGGTCTCCGCCGTACACGCCGGCCGCGTGGTTTTCGCCAACTGGATGCGCGGCTTCGGCAATCTATTGATCGTCGACCATGGCGACAACGTCATGACGCTCTACGCGCACCTGCAACGCTTCGAGGTCGGGGTTGGCGCCCAGGTCGAACGTGGCGATACCCTCGCCGCTGTCGGCGACAGCGGCGGCCGCGACAGCCCCGCGCTGTATTTCGAGGTCCGCAAGAATGGCGACCCCATCGATCCCGGTGACTGGATCGCCCATCGCTGAACATCCGCCGCGCTGGATTGCGCCGACCCATAAAGGCTATGCTGGGTCTCGGCGCGCGTGGGTTCGCCTGCGCCCCGCCATCTGGTCGCCCCCTTCGGCGCGACTGACACGAGCCCGTTCCGCCGCGTTGTGGAGACAGCATGACCGCAAGCCAACCCCGTTCCCCGCGTCTCATCGTTCGTCACTTTCTAGCAATGGGCATGGCCCTGGTGATCGGTGCGCTGACCCTGCCGCTGCCGGCGCATGCCCAGCAAAGCACCCAGCCCACTCCCCAACCAAATGCTCAGCAGGGCACCCAGGCGCCGGTCGACAATGACGCCTTGCCCGTGGAAGACGTGCAGACCTTCGCCGAAGTCTTCGAGCGCATCAAGCGCACCTATGTCGACGACGTCGACGACACCACCCTGATGCGTAACGCTATTCGTGGCATGCTCGGCGAGCTCGATCCCCACTCCGCCTATCTCGACAAAGACGACTTCGAAGCCCTGCGCGAGACCACCGAGGGCGAATTCAGCGGCGTCGGCATCGAAGTCGGCATGCAGGACGATCAATTGACGATCATCGCCCCCATCGACGACTCTCCCGCCGCACGCGCCGACCTTCAGGCGCAAGACCGCATCCTGCGCATAGACGATACGCCCACCGAGAGCCTGTCGCTGCAGGAAGCCGTGGACATGATGCGCGGCGACGAAGGCGAAGAACTACGTCTGACCATCATGCGCGAGGGCGAAGACGCACCGCGCGATGTCACCCTGACGCGCGAGACCATCCAGACCGAAAGCGTCAAACACGAGCTGCTGGCACCGGGCTATGGCTACCTGCGCATCAGTCGGTTTCAGAGCCGCACCGGCGAACAGGCCCGCGACGCCATCGCCTCACTACGTGACGAAGGCGAGCTCAAGGGACTGGTGCTCGATCTGCGCAACAATCCCGGCGGCGTGCTCGACAGCGCCGTCGACGTCGCCGATCTGTTCCTCGACAGTGGCCTGATCGTCTACACCGAAGGCCGCCTGCCGGACAGCGATATGCGCTTCTCGGCCTCCACCCAGACCAGCGCCCCGGACGTGCCGATGGTAGTGCTGATCAACGGCGGCAGCGCCTCGGCGGCAGAGATCGTTGCCGGCGCCCTGCAGGATCAGCAACGCGCCGTGCTGATGGGCACCGAGAGCTTCGGCAAGGGCTCCGTCCAACAGGTACTGCCGCTCAACAACGGCGACGGCCTGAAACTGACCACCGCGCTCTACTACACACCGGACGGCCGGTCGATCCAGGCCCAGGGCATCACCCCGGATGTCGACGTGGTACGTGGCCGTCTCGAAGTCGCTGAAGGCAGCGGCCTCAACATCCGCGAAGCCGACCTCGAGAACCACCTGCGAAACATCAACGGTGACACCGAACGCTCCGAGCGCGAAGCCTCGCTCGCCGAAAGCGACTACCAGCTAGGCGAAGCGCTCAACCTGCTCAGGGCCCTCAACGTCCTGCCACGCGCACAATCCAACGACTGACGCCCCGCACTAACCACTTAAACGCAAACGCCCCCGCGCCGTGATGTTGAAATAAACGGCGCGGGGGCGTTGTGTCGGACTCAGAAAGCTACTCGTTCTTATCGCTGCGGCGCTGCAGCCAGGTTTTGCCAGCGGCCGTTAGTCGGTACCTCTGCAAACGGCTATTGGGCTTGTCCGGAATCGTCATTTCAATGGCGCCTACCTTCAGGGCTGGACGCAAATAGGCTTCCCGGAAGTGGTCTTCATGTTTCAGCCCAAGCGCTGCCTGCAGCTCCGAGCGCTTCATTTCGCCCTGCAAAACTGCAAGTAGTCGTATCACTTCCCCGGTGACTTCCCCGGTGACTTCCCCGGTGACTTCCCCGGTGACTGGTGAGGACTTTGCGTCAGAGCGCCATTCTGCTTCTGGCCGCCAGACCACTGCGCTGAACTGATTGCCCGACGAGTCGTCCACCA
This sequence comes from Chromohalobacter sp. 48-RD10, assembly GCF_029889785.1. Lineage (NCBI taxonomy): Bacteria > Pseudomonadati > Pseudomonadota > Gammaproteobacteria > Oceanospirillales > Halomonadaceae > Chromohalobacter > Chromohalobacter sp. 48-RD10. The sequence continues at coordinate 20,516 of NZ_JARANX010000024.1, forward strand.
AATCAATCCGGGGCCATGCCTGAAGTGCTCGTGGGATACCGCTGCCCATGCCTCGATAGGGCAAGATATGTGAGGCATGCTCAGTGAGCGTAGGGTTGCGGCGAATGGTCTTGCCCCGGCGAATATCTTCCGGGCTCAAGCTATCCGATAGATGACCGGGGCTAACGATCTCCACCCGGTCGGCAAAGACCATCAGGCGAACCGAGGCGCTGGTGAAATAATCTCGGTGAATCAGAGCGTTGACCAGCAGCTCTTCCAACGCTGTTTCGGGGATCTCAAGCTCTCCCAGCGTATTGAAGCTGCGCCCGTGCTGCACATGGTGCAGATTGCGCTTGATAAAAGCGAAAGCGCCCCGAAACTGCTCCAACAGGGTGCCCTTGATGTCTTCGCTGTCCAGATAGCGGGTATCGTGCAGCGCGGTGCCGGGGAAGGCCACCGCTTTGACTTCAAACGCTGGGCGCCAGCGCTGGGGGTTGCGGGCAAACAACATCAGCCCAGACAGGTTCAGCTCACTGCCATCGCCCAAGCCCAGGTTGTGCAGCAACTGCTCCCGCGTCAGGCCGGAGAACTCGCCGCTTTCCCCATAGCGACGGTCAAAATAGGCAGTAAAGGCCTTGTCGTCGATATCCTCTATGGAAGTGCCCGCCACCGGCACCACATCGGCGTAAACCAGCCCGGAACGCTGGAACATGCGCTGCATCTCCTCCCGGGAAGTTACATGCCGCTTGTCCGAGCCCTGCTTGACCCAGATGCGGCCTTGATTGTCCAAATAAGGCTTGGCCAATCCATCGGACACTTCAACCACCACCACAAGGCCCTGATCCGTCTGCACGTTCTCGGTCAACGGATGCACCGGTGGGCGCACATGCTGAGAGGCGGCGTTGCCCATCAACTGGTTCAACCGCCGAACCGACGCACCATCCAACCCCGCAATCGAACCATCGTCGTTCACGCCCAGAAACAACCAGCCACCGCCACTGTTGGCAAAGGCCGCCAGCTCAGCGGCAAGGCCATCCGCATTGGTAACGTCACGCTTGAACTGGTGGCGGCTGTCTTCACCTCGGATGATGGCTTTTTGAAGGTCACTTTGTGTCATGGTAATGCCATTTTGCTCCTTTTTTTGACTAGTCGGCCCTAATCAAATCCATACTTCTCACGGCGTTGATGGAGAGCCGGCAGCAGGCCCCAACAGCAATACGCTTGTGAACTCTGTTTGGTCGCCTGCCTAAGCGGCATCGAAGTTCAGGGGGCGAATATCATCCAGATTGAGCGTATTACGCGCTATCCAGAGGTCATACATGTCCTGCATCGCCAGCCAGCTCTCCGGTGTGCGACCCAGCACCTTGGAAAGCCGCAGGGCCATTTCCGGGCTGATACCACTCTCACCTTTCAGCACCCGCGACAAGGTCGAGGGGGAACCCCCCAGGTTTACGGCAAGCTGGCGGGAACTGATGCTAAAAGGCCCCGATACACCTCTCGAATGAACTCACCAGGATGCGGTGGATTATGCAACAAAATGCTTTATGTCGACGGCACGCAGTCATTCCGGTTGGTCTCCTAGGTGCTGGTCCGGGCTGCTCTAACGCTAGGCGTTCTAGTCATGGCGGCCAAACGAGGTAGACTCGAGAAAGGATCCGCGACGCCAGCGGTATCGGCCGCCAGCAATGGCTGGCCTTTGAGACCGACGAGATCACCTTCGCGCTGGGCTGATGAGCGCCCGTCGCCACCTCAGGAACCCGCCCATGACGCAGTTCTGGCGAGACACGGCGCTGCCTTTTGTCGAGAGCCGGCGGGCCAGCGATAGCCGCGCCTGCTACCGACCCCACAGCCATCCCACCCTGTCGATCGGTGTGGTCGACCGTGGCCAGAGCCAATTCCAGTGCCAACGGCGACGCGAGCGACTGACGCCTGGCTGCCTGGTCAGCGTGCCCGCGGGCGTGGTGCATGACTGCAATCCTCTGCCGGATCAGCGCTGGAGCTACCAGATGCTGTATCTGGAATCGGCCTGGGTGAGCGAAGTGCTGAATGAGGCCTCGGTCGAAATCGACACCGCCCCGACCATGCCCTCGACGGTATTCATCGCTCGCGACGCCGCGCCTTACCAAGCTTTCTGTCGGCTCAATACCCTGCTCTTTTCCCAGGCTCCAGCAGCCGACAAGGAGGCCGCACTGATCGAGTTCCTCGGCAGCCGCCTGTGGTGTCATGGCCACTCGCTGGCCGTTCATTGGCCGAGTTCATCCGCCTTGGACGACCTCCAACGGCATCTACTCGAGTGCCTTGAGCGGCCGCCGTCGCTCGAGGCGCTGGCCCGAGATCACGGCCTGAGCCGCTATCAGGTGATTCGACTGTTCCGTCGTGAAACCGGGCTAACACCCCATGCCTGGCTGCTCGACCGGCGCATCCAGCAGGCACGCCGCCGCTTGTGTCAGGGAGTGGAACTGGCAGAGCTCGCGCAGGAACTCGGCTTCGCTGACCAAGGCCACTTTCAGCGCGCTTTCAAGGCCCGGGTGGCGGCCACACCGGGTCGCTACCGCAGCACCTGAGGCGCCGCACTTTCATTCAATACTATCGCCACGCGGCGACGCAGACTGGCCCTCCACGCACTCGAGGGGGCTTACGCATCATGCTGCAACAGTTCCTGCTGGTCGCCGGGGCGCACTTCCTCGCCCTGCTCAGCCCTGGTCCGGACTTCTTCCTGATTCTGCGCTACGCGGTCGCCTGGGGCCGCGGGCAGGCAGCACTGGTCAGCCTCGGCATCGGCCTGGCCAACGCCCTTTTCATACTGCTTGCCATGGGCGGGCTGATGGCTCTCGACGCCGAAGCCAGACCGTTCATCGTCATCCAGTGGGCCGGCGGCGCTTTTCTGCTTTACATGGGTATCCAGTTCATTCGTCAGGCGGGGCAGACCCGTCTCGAAGTAGGCTCACGCAGCGAGATAGATGCCCCCACGGGCGCCGCGCTGGGCGCCTTGCTCGCCGGGCTGGCCTCGGGGTTGCTGAATCCCAAGAATGCGCTGTTCTACGCCAGCCTGTTCGCAGTGCTGCACGCGCGTAGCACGCCCGTGGGCGTCCAGAGTCTCTACGCATTGTGGATGATCGCTGTGGTACTCGGCTGGGATCTGCTGGTTGGCCACTTGGCCGGACACCCGGGACTGATCCGTCGCTTCGGCCATAGTCTGCGACACATCGAGCGGCTGGCGGGTGCCCTGCTCATCCTGTTGGGACTCGGCATCGTCACAGCCCGGCTCGACCCAGGGCTACTGGCGATCTTCTGAAGGCCCGGCGGCTCAGGATTCGAGGGCGTTTTATCTGAGCTCCGGCTTGCGAAAGTAAAGTGATCGTTTTACACTGCGGATATGGATATTCACACACGATTGCTCGAGACTGCCGAGCAGCTCTTCGACCGGCACGGTTTCACCGCTACCGGCATGGATCGGCTGACGCAGGGCGCAGGTATTTCGAGCCGCACGCTCTACAAGCACGTCGGCAACAAGAATGGCCTGATCGCGGCCGTCCTGAACGAGCGGGATCGTCGCTTCCACCGCCAGGTGGAAACCGACAGCGTCGATGCGTTATTCGGCGCGCTGGAGGTCTGGTTGGCCCAAGAGGCCGCGCGGGGTTGTCTGTTCCTGCGT
>NZ_JARANX010000025.1:0-22743 GCF_029889785.1 Chromohalobacter sp. 48-RD10
GGGAGCCAACCGGAGCTGTGCCGCTCAACCCAGGAAAGTGCCAGGAAATCAAGCGTAACCAATGCGCGGCTTAGAACAAACTTTTTGGACAACTGGGTTGAAAACTACCGAGATGCCGAAGAAGCGGTTGAAGTTACGGCGTATCTGCGCTTCTGAATACCCCAGGTAATTGGCCAGTTCACGGATCGATGGGCTATCGCCTGACCGCTCATGCAGCCATATCTCGGCAGCCCGCATGGCATTGAGGCTAGTCGATAACGATGTCTCATACGCTGCCATACATACTTCCCCTTGGTTTTTTTGCAGCTTTATTGGTAAGTCATCTCTGACTCAACCTGTAAGATCAAGGTGATGATCGGAATTGCAAAGCCTGAAAGGGTGAGATCCCTAAGATGCTAAACAGCGAAATGATAGTACGAAATTCGAATGAAAAGCGTGGTTTATATAGAATATTTTATAATTTAACTAATAGTCAATTTTGTATATTGATTTCTCGTCAAGTAAGAGAAAATGGCCTTCTTTATTTCGTATAGGGTGGGGGATTGGGGTACGTTTATACGTTATTTTTTTGAATATTTGTATAAAAAACAGAGACTTATATTCGTCTTTATGTCAATAGATTTACGGATAAGAAGAAAAAAGATGTAAGGGAAATTTATCTTTTATTTCGGATATCTCTTATGTATAGATTCCCTAATGATCGAATGAGATGTGAAAGTTATCTTCTTCTGGCGGTAAGAGGGCTTCTTAAGCATTTCATTCAGGAGCATGGGCATGGACATCAATCTGCATAAAAAGGCCACCACGACACCCAAGATTCGTGCCGGGATCTAGGTGAAGCCCTCCAGCATCGACTGAAGAGCAGCAGAGACATCACCGACGTCTACGCTAAGGGGTAACTCGGGGTAAAGGATGACGGGCCTCATCTCGACGGCAGGAGGCCGCACGTATGATGAAGGGCATCAACAAGGCCGGGCCTTGGCTATGGTATCTCCTTGTGTTGGCTATCCTGCCGCTGGATGGGGCAGGAGTGGTCGAGGGGGACGTTCTAGTACCGTCTGCGACCGCGTCCAGCGCCATGCTCGTGGTGCCCGACGCGGTCGTTTCCCAGCGTCAATGGATCTGGAAGGCCTGCGCCCTGGCGTTGGCTGCACTGGTCATGGCGGGCCTCGCCATCTGGCTGGCGCGGTGGCGCAAACGCAAGCAACGTTTGAAGCGTCAGGCCCTGCGCAACGACCGTGTGACCGATCTGCCGGGGCGCGTGCTCCTTGAACGGCACCTGCAACGCTTCATGGACGACGTCTACGCCGTCTCGCTTTATTACTTGACGTTCGATGCCTTGCGTTACCTGCGCGCCCAGTTTGGGGTCCAATACGCCGATCTAGCGGCACAGAGCATTGCCGAGCGTCTGCGCGATACGTGCGGCGGCGTGTGTTATCCGGCGCGGCTCTCGGAAGACGTCTTCGTGGTCATGGCATCCGGTGCACACGATCCCAGCGCCATGGCCGCGCGTTATCAGGAAATGCTCTACGCGCCCATAGAGGTTCATGGCGTGCCACATCGGGTCGAGCCACGTATCGGGGTTGCCGTATCGCCTGAGCATGGCAAGACACCCGTGGCGCTGTTGCAAGCCGCGCAAGATGCCGCCGATCAGGTACTGGCCAGTGCCGGGACGGAACCGCAGCTATTCAAACCTGAGATGCTCAAGACCGCCGAGCGGCGGCGTTTCCTGGCGGAGACGCTGGCCGATGCCATGGAGCAGGAAGCCCCGTTCTTCGAGCTTTATCTGCAACCCCAGTACCGTCTCGCCACTCGACAACTGATGGGCGCCGAAGCCTTGATTCGCTGGCAGCACGACACCTTCGGCACTATATCGCCCGGTGAATTCATTCCCGTCGCCGAAGCCAGTCACCAGATCGTGCCGCTGGACGAAAAAGTCTTCGACGCCATGCTCGCCTGGTTGGCGCGTCACGAGCTGACGAATACGCAGAGCCTGGTATGGGCGATCAATCTGTCGATACGGCATTTCGACGACCACCGATTCAGTGACTGGTTACTGGAGCGCTGCGCGCATTACGGCGTTCCCCCGCAGTGTATCGAGCTTGAGGTCACCGAGCACGTCGCCACGGAGGACCTTTCTCAAGTGTGCCAAATCATGCGGATCTTGCGTCTGCACGGCTTCGGCCTGGTACTGGACGACTTCGGGGCCGGCTATACCTCGCTGCGTTTTCTCAAAGAGTTGCCGTTCACCAAGGTCAAACTCGATAAGGTCTATATCGATGCCATCGCCGAGGACGAGCGCAGCCAATTGCTGGTCAAGGGCATTATCGACCTGGCGCGGGGATTAGGGTTGACTGTTGTCGCCGAAGGGATAGAAACTCAGGAGCAAATGGATGTCCTGGGCGGAATGGGTTGCCCCGTTGGCCAGGGCTATCTACTAGGGCGGCCCCGGCCCGTCGAATCTTTCCTGTGGCGGCTGTCACAGCGCCAAGAAACGCCACCAGCGCGCACTGCGCGCACGCCTAGGCTTTGGACGACCATTCGGTGAGCGCGGCGCATATACAATCGCAGGGATTGAACTTTGCAGATTTGGCATCATCTATAGTGTTGGGCCGAGTCAACGCTACTTGATTCAGACTCCCTATTAACCAAGACCGTTTTTCTGCGTTACCTGAGCGTGATTCGTGGCCGTACGTCGAGCGTCTTCGTGAACCTTACCGGAGCCGCATTATCACACTTTTGAACCGTTACATCATGATTTCAATATTTCCATGAAAAATAACCGTCAAACCTCGTCACGCCACATGGATGAGCGTGAAAAACACCGCAAGTTTCGTGAACTCGATGACGCCTTCGCCTCGGCTCTCCAGGAGCTCGATAGTGGCGAGGCAAGCAATGAAGATGACGCGCCCCAAGAGCCGCCGTTCGAGGAGCGCCTCCAGGCGCTGATGCAGGAATACAGCCAATCCAGCCAGAGCGTCGCCACGCTGATGCGTACCATCGTCGAGCTAGGTCACTCATCAAGCGGGTCGCGGTAAAGCCTCGCTCGAGAGGCGTGGCTGCCGCTGTGGCAGTGAACGATGAGAAACTATTGACAGCGTCCCCGCAAAGGTCCAAGCTGCGAGGAGTAGGTTAGCAAGTGGCATACCGTCAGTAGTAATCGATGTCTTCGAGAGCCTGGTGTATCGCTAATTTGTTTTACCCACTGTAACTCGGGTAAATGCCCGGCAATAGAAAGCGCTACGCGCAAAGGATATCGAAAATGGCAACTGGTACAGTTAAGTGGTTCAACGACGCTAAAGGTTTCGGCTTCATCTCTCCTGAAGACGGCGGCGATGACCTCTTTGTCCACTTCTCCGAAATTCAGGCTGAAGGCTTCAAATCCCTGCAGGACGGCCAAAAGGTTTCTTTTGACGTCACTCAGGGCAAGAAAGGCCTCCAGGCGTCCAACGTCAAGGCCGATTGATTTCGCGCCTGATGATTTGAAGCCAATAGGCTTCGCATGACAGGGCCCGCTTCGGCGGGCCTTGTTGCGTTTGGGGTAATGGTCGATCAACGGCCTCGCGGCAGTGAATCCAGCCACCGACGTATACGCTTCTGGTGCCAGCGACGTGAGATCCGGAGGGTGTCGAACGTAGTGGGCACGATCAAGCAATCGTTATTCTTCTCGTCGGGATCGAGATCGCTCCTTTCCAGCATGAAGCACCGATACGCGCCCACGGGACGGTCCTCGTTGCCGTAGATCGCGACCAGTCTGATTTCCAGCATTCTCAGCGTTTCATCGGAGAGTATGAGCGAACTGCGATCGATATCGAGCTTATGCTCCTCGGCGGCGTGATCGATGATCTCCCTGAATGAGCAAACCTGATGATAATCGCCCGAATCCAGCGGCCCCTGGCGCGTGGCGTGCTCCTCGTTACTCTCTTCTTCTCTGTTTTCCGATCGGGTGTAATCGGTCAGATCGCACGTATATTCGCCTTTGGACGTATGCAGTACGCCCATGACATTCGAGACGAAGATCGCTTCTGAGCTCATATTGCTGATCAGGCACATGCCGTCCGGCGATTTGCTACGCCCGCGGTTGATGATGATGCGTGGCCGCCGTTGTCGCGCAAAGTTCAGGTAAAGAAGCTGCGCGTAGAATAGCCACACGATCAGGGTGAAAAAACTCGCGATCGCGCTCAGCCCGCCGCTATTATGGTTAAGCCATTCGAGCATTCCTTGCTCTCCTTATGGGTGATGGGTTAGTAAACAATAACGCCCTCTCTGGCGATATCGGCGACTTAGCCTAGCAAAATACGAAACGTATCTCGATGTGTACGCCATTTTGGCGCACGTTTGGGTAAAAGTGAGAAGACACAAAAGAGGTGCAGTATATTGACTGCACCTTCCCCCGAAGACCCATCCCCCGAAGAAGACAGCACCGAATCTCGTCAGAGGAATACAGCACGCTTCAACTTCCGCACGACGCAGCCCATGAAGGCCATGGCGACAGTCATACTGACGGCGGAGTAGCCGAAGGGGCGCGGATCAGTTGGCGCCGCCACCATCACGCTTGAGGCGCTTCACCCAGCGCTGCTTGGCGTATTTGCGCAGGTTCTCGACGTTGTCCGTCTCGTCGACGATATCCTGTCCGAGAATCGTCTCGATCACGTCTTCCATGGTGATCAAGCCCACCCAGGTGCCGTGCTCGTCGTAGACCACGCGCATATGCCCGTGATCCTTGAGCATCGCGGTGAACACCTGCTCAATGTTATCCGTTTCGTGCAGCGCCTCGATGGGGTGCATCAGCGCCTTCATGGTCTGCTCATCCTCGGCGTGATAAGTATCCGCCTTGTGGATGTAGCCAATCGCCTGCTCGCCGCCGTCCATCACCGGAAAGCGCGTGAACTGCATCTTGCCGTACTGCGCATCGAATTCCGCCACGCTGAGATCCGGCGTCACCGCCACACACACCGTGCGCGGTGTCATCACGCTCTTCACCCGAATCTCATGCAGATTGAGGATATTGACGATGGCGCGGACTTCGTCATTGTCCAGCGCCTTCTCATCCAGACCGATGCGCGCCAGCGCCTTGATTTCGCCGCGCATATCGACATCGTTCTGCGTGCTGCCGATACGGTGGGTGATCCGCTCGGAAAGCCATATGAACGGTGTCAGCAGCACGATCATCACCCGCAGAATCGGCGGCAGCAGCGGGGCGAGGGCTCGCCAATGGCTTGCGCCGATGGTCTTGGGAATGATCTCGGAAAATACCAGAATCGCCAGGGTCATCAGTGCCGAGGCAATCGCCACGTGCGCATCGCCGAACACCACCGCCACCTGCGCGCCCACGCCCGTCGCGCCCACGGTATGCGCGATGGTATTGAGCGTGAGGATCGCCGCCAGCGGACGGTCGATGTTGGACTTCAACCTGGAAAGCGAGGCATGCAGCTTCGGGCGATCATCCTTCAACTGCGCGATGTAACTCGGGGTCAGCGACAGCAGCGCCGCCTCGAGGATGGAACACAGAAATGAAAACCCGATGGAAAGCAGGGCAAAGGCCGCAAGGAGGACCATGAAGACTCTTGGTTGAGAATGGAGCGCTCATTTATCCAGTCCCGAAGAAGGCTGTCAATCCATGCGTGAGGCGTTTTTCGACGGTGAGTGGCGGGGTGGGTGTAGCGAGCCTTATCTATCGCTTTTTCCTTGTCAAAATTATTTATTGGGGGTACATTAAAGAAAGAAGGATAATCCAATGAGGTATGCCAATGATCGCGAAAAAAGACGATTCAAAGACTACTTGGATTGATCCCGATGATGCTCCAGAGCTCGACGACGATTGGTTTGAGGGAGCTTATCAGTACGAGGATGACAAGCTGGTCAAGCGTGGCCGTGGGCGACCGCCCCTGGCGCATAAGAAGATGCCGGTAAAGGTGCGGTATGACCAAGACGTTATCGACGCCTTCCGGGAATCCGGGCCTGGCTGGCAAACCCGCATGAACAAAGCCCTTCGCCAGTTTCTGGCCGAGCATGAAATCAGCGAGTTGGATAGGTAGCAGTGATTGGCGTAAGGCCGCTTGGTGGCCGCGCCGGGCATCGCTAGTGGAGCTTGCCGCCATTTTGAGTCGATTTTTAACCCTGAATGGGCGAGCGCAGGCATTTTTCAGGCAAAGCGTAGCTGAGCCGTCCAGTCACCGTGCCGACTAGCCACCCTATCCATGGTATGTCACGCGGGCTGTGAGAAGCTGCTCGGGCAGACGTCTTGCTCTAAACTGCAAGGAAATGAGTTTCGCTATAAATGAATACTTCACACCAAGAGGTGATCGGCATGCAAGCATCTCCTCCGATTGATAAGGAAACCTTGCGCGCAGAGCTCAAGCGCGAGCTGCGTTCCGACTTCCTGCAGGATATCCGCATCGAATCCGGCATCGATAGCTCCGGCGAAGAGGCGGTCTGGGTCTGGCTCGTCGTGGATGAAGGTGCGATGGGAAGCCAAAAAAACAAGAGCAAGGTCAAAGACATCAGGGAAAGCATCTACCGGACGTTTTCTGAACGCGCCCCCGGTGTCTTTCCTTATATCCGTTTAGAAAATCCCAAAGCCCAAGCATAGGAGGTCGTAAGTGTCGCTTTCACAAGACCTCCTTGAACAGGCACGTATTCTCGAACGCAAGGAACCCAAGCGTCCCAAGCAAGCTAGCCTACGTCGTGCGGTTTCTACAGCGTATTACGCTCTGTTCCACCGCCTGATCGATTTGTCGAGCCGTGAAATCGTGAGTGGGAGCGCTGATTGGGGATTACGGGAAGCCGTGGCGCGCTCCCTCAATCATGCGGACATGCGGAAAGTATGCAAAAGCATAGCGAGTCGCAATCCTCCTGCCCCCATGGCATCGCTATTGGGCCAGCCTCTTGAATTGGATAGCGGCTTACTGGCGGTATCGGAAGCCTTTGTCGACCTTCAACAAGCGAGACATGAAGCCGATTACGATCTAGCGAGGCGGTTTACGCGAGATGATGTCGCGGCGCTGGTTGACTTGGCGGAGGATGCATTTGCAGGCATCGATGCGTTGAAGCGCCGCAATACCCGACAATACCGCACCTTTATTCTCGCCTTGGCCTTTCACCCCAGTTGGTCGCGCGCCTGATACTCCCTTAGCAGCTCGATTCTTTTAGTTTTGTACGAACCAGGAAGCCCGATGACCGATTTCATTACCGACTCCACGCGCAATCGCCTCATCGAAGGCGTTCACGTCGCCGGGCAAGAAGTCATGGCGATCTACCGCCGCGACTTCGCCATCGAAGAAAAGGGTGACGCCAGTCCGCTCACCGAGGCGGACATGGCCTCGCATCATGCCCTGATCGGGCTGCTGGAAGCACTCACCCCCAAGGTGCCGATTCTCTCCGAGGAATCCGCCGAGATCCGTTACGAGACCCGTCAGACGTGGCAGCGTTACTGGCTGATCGACCCGCTGGACGGCACCAAGGAATTCATCAGCCACAACGGCGAATTCACGCTCAACGTCGCCCTGGTGGAAGACGGCGTGCCGGTGTTCGGCATCGTCCACGCGCCGGCGCTGGAAAGCGGTCCCGCGACCTGGTGGGGCCAGCAAGGGGAGGGCGCCTGCAAGCGCGAAAACGGCAGCGACGACCAACCGATTCACGCCCGCGCATTGCCCGATCCCGAGGCCGAACCCTGGAAGATCATCGGCAGCCGCCGCCATGGCGCCGAAATCTTCGAAGCCTTCTGCCAGCGCCTACCCGCGCATGAATGCGTCTCCATGGGCAGCTCGTTGAAGCTGTGCCTGGTCGCCGAAGGCAATGCCGATCTCTACCCGCGCCTCGCCCCCACCAGCGAATGGGACACCGCCGCCGCCCAAGCCGTCGTCACCGCCGCTGGTGGCCAAGTGCTCAATGTCGAGACGCTTGAACCGCTGCGCTGCAACCAACAAGACAGCGTGCTCAACCCGTTCTTCATCGTCTGCGGCCAGCGCGACCAACGCTGGGAAAACGCCCTGCGCGAAAGCATCGCCTAACCCGGGCCACGAGCGGCGGGATGCGGGCTACAATATTGCTCGAAGCTCGAAGCTCGAAGCTCGAAGCTCGAAGCCGCTCTTCACAGCGCCCCGAACCTGGCGCTCGAAGCCCGAAAAACTTGAACGGTCGCCTGCTGCGACAAACGACCCAAGGGGATGACAATGGCGGACGATATCCGCTGGCAACAGCGATTTGCCAATTACATCAATGCGTTTGCTCAACTGGAACAAGCTGTCGAGGCGTATGGCGACACGACGCTGGATATCATCAAGGAGGGTGTCATCCAGCGTTTCGAGTTCACTCACGAGCTCGCCTGGAAGGTGATGAAGGATTACCTGGAGCATGAAGGTATTCAAAACGTGACGGGATCACGCAGCGCAGCCCGGCATGCCTTCAACATCGGCCTGCTGGAAGACGGCCAAGCCTGGATGGATATGATAGAAACCCGTAACCATACGGTGCATGCGTATCGTCACAGCATCCTGGAAACTGAATTCAAGAACATCGTCGAACGCTACTATCCGGCATTGAAGCAGTTTCGAGAGACGATGGAGCGCCAACGATGACGTTTGGCTTGCCAGAGAATACGGTCGAGGCCATTCGTCGGGCACTGTCTGAATGCCCTGGCGTCGAAAAGGCCGTTATCTATGGATCGAGAGCCAAAGGCACGTTCCGCCCCGGCTCCGATATCGACCTGGCACTGTATGGTAATGTTTCCGAGGCTGATGTTTCCGCACTTATGGACCGCCTCGACGAGCTCAACACTCCTTATTTGTTCGACATCGTGCGTTATCACGATATCGATAATGAAGCCCTACGCGAGCATATCGAGAGGGTTGGCCAGAGATTCGATGCGATCCATTCACCGTATCACCCTCGCTAAAGCTGGCGGGATAACGCTGCCACGAGCAACGAGCCGAACGCCTTGCAGAGATGAACACCATGCGCCTGACTGACAGCCAACGACACACCATCCGGCAGCTCGTCACCGACGAGCTTGGTCCGGGCAGCACGGTAAAGCTTTTCGGCTCACGGCTGGATGATAGCGCCCGTGGCGGCGATATCGACCTGTTCGTTGAGGTTGACGCGCCGGTGGAGCATCCCGCACAGCTCGCCGCCCGGCTCAGTGTGCGTATCATGCGCGCCATGCACGGGCGCAAGGTGGATGTGCTGCTGAGTGCTCCGAATCTCAATGAGCAGACGATACACAAGCTGGCACGGGAACAAGGCGAGTGTCTATGAATAACAGTTCTATGAATGACAGTCCCATGAACGGCCGCCCTATGAACGACAATCTTGCGGAGCGCTTGCGCTTCCTGAAACGCGTGGTCGAGCGTGAGATCCACCATCTTCGCTACTCATCGGATCGCGTGTTTGCCGCGCCGTTCACCGAGGAACTTGCCGCCAGGCTGGGTGAAGATGAGGCATTGGCAGAGAAGCTGGAAGCCTACACCAGCCGATTCTGCCGACTTCAGGACACGACCGGCGATAAACTGCTTCCGCTTTGGCTACGTGCCCTGGGCGAGAAGACTGGGGCCGTTGCCGACAACCTGGATCGCGCCGAAAAGCTTGGTGTGCTCGATTCTGCCGACAAGTGGCTCGAGATTCGTCAGACACGTAATCAAATGATCCATGAATACATCGAATCCCCTCAGGTGCTGGCCGACGCGCTTAATACAGCACATGACTATCAGGAAACGCTCATGGCGTTTGCCCATGCCATGCTCAGTGATGCCAAGCGGAGAAACTTGCTTGAGTAAGCTGGCGCCGCGAGTTATTACGTAGCCGGCGCTCGAAGCCCGCCGCCTAGTACGAGATGCATCCAACGGTTCTTCGCTGGTTAGAGTAGACCAAAGGTACACGAGGAAAATTGATGATGAGTACCTCACTAGACCCTATCGTCTCGGAGTTCGAGACGCAGGAGCAAGCCGACCGTTACGACCGGTGGTTTCGTGAGCGCATTCAGCAAAGCCTCGACGACCCGCGCCCCAACGTCCCCCATGACGAAGCGATGGCGCGTATCCGGGCCATGATCGAGTCCAAGAAGCACCGGCATGCTAACGGTTGAGTGGCGTGCTTGGACGTACTCCACGCTCGCCGGGAATATCCCTAGCCGTCAACGGTGATGCACCGGGCTGGCGCTCCAGTTTCTCTCGCCTTCGACGGTCGTTACTGGTGTCCGGATTTAGTGGTTGATCGACACAGTCAAAGGGCGCCGTTGTGGCGCCCTACCCATAATCCATTTGGCTTGGGGAAATTTTCTCAAACCACGCTTACGCCAGCTTGGCGAAGCGCTCGATGTCCGGCTGGGCGCGGTGTTCGGCCTGCCACAAGTCGTAATCGCCTTGTACCGCCAGCCAGGTACGCGCCTGGCCGATGCCGGCCCGTTCCAGGCGAACGGCGAGGTCGGGGCTAATCGGCGCCCGCCCGTGTAGAATCCGTGACAGGGTTTCCCGCGCCAGCCCCAGACGGCGAGCCATTTCCGTTACGCTGATGTCCAGCGCTGGCAACACATCTTCGCGCAGCGTCTCACCGGGGTGCGGGGGATTGTGCATGTGGGCCATGTGTCACCTCAGACGCTTGGCGTGGTCGGTGCGAATTCCCTTGGTAGTGCCTGTTTCGAAGTTCAAAAGTTTTTCCATTAGATCAGCCCTCCTGAGCGTAGCTGCTCGCTGAACGGCACGCTCTGGCGCGATTCGAGTCGCACTAACATGTTCACGTCACTCCCAAGAACTTGAGTCTTTGGGAAGCAGCCCATTGGGATCATGGACCTTTAACATATCGTCCTCTTCCAGTGATTCAGGGTAGATGACCAAGTTGGTGCCAGCAGGATTGGCTTGCGAAGGGAAGAGAATGCCTGAACTGCCCGCAGCGAGGGCAATATCGCCGAGAAGCCAGGAAGGGGGCTCAATATGGTCGTTAAACCATAGTCTGCGCCAATCACAGTGGAGCTCTTGCCAGATCTCGTCCCAGTCCTCGTTGTACCCTCTGCTGAAGTCTACGACGTGGCGTATCCTGACTTCGTAGCTCACGATGAGCCCTGGCGGCATCAAACTTGAAAGCTGCTTGTATTCAGCCAACGCGGTGGCTTCTTCGAGAGCCAGGTAAAGTGCCGGTACCCCAGGGCGGTTCAGTCGACCACCATGCTCACCCGCACCGGCTCCGCTAGTAGGAGCGAATGCCCACCTAGGCACATGGACACGATAGGCCTCTGTTGGACACGATAGGCCTCTGTCTCAAACCGCAGGCGCTGGATCATCCGGTGACCCCGGCTTTAAGCGACTGTACATAGCGCACCAAGTCATCAGTGCGGCCAGCACTCACCAGTTGCTCGGGGGTTTGATAGTCGAAAGGCGGTATCGGCTCATTACGGAACCAGAATAGAGCGTCCGGCAAGTTGCCATTGATATCCGCAGCTACCCCCAGCACGCGGATGGCATCGCGTAGAAAGCTTTGCAGCTTTTCGGCCCCTTGGCCCCGAGTGATGGTGGATCGATGCACGTGGGCGCGGCTGGCAAGTGTCTGAATATCCATGCGCAGGGCACTGGCAAACAATCGTGGACTGATGACCGGCTCGCCTTCTGCACGTGCCGAGGCTTTCAGGTCCTCAACGAAACGTGCATACGATGCCGGTGCGTGATACTCAGCCGGGTCGGGCAAGGGGTCTTTCAGAACTTCAGCGGTCATGGGAAGCGCCTCGCAACGAATATGCTACGTAATTGCTACTTCCATGTAGCATAGCATTGTCGGTCATAGTGTGCAGGATGTGGGCGCTCGAGGCCCGCAGCCTATCCTTTCGCCCTGGGTGGCCTTCCCAGCAAAGGCTCCAGCGCTTGCAGGCAGGCGGCGATCTCCTCCTCGCTGTTGTAATGGCTCAGCGATAAGCGCGTGGCGGCCTTGTACCCGAACGGGGCGAGCAAGCGCTCGGCTTCGGGCGAGTGCAAGAGCTGGGCGCTGATTCCCGTGGCGGCGAGCCACTGCACCACCTCCCACGCCTCGATGCCTCGCACATTGAACGCCAGGGTGCCGTCTCGCCATCGCGCATGCGGCGCGCCGATCACCCGCACGCGGGGATGCCCCTGCAAGCCGCAGCGGGAAAGCGGGGGCGTGGTGGTGGTAGTGGTAATGGTGGCGCCCGTCGTCGGCATGCCATCATCGACGCCATGCAACAGGCAGTGCATCAAGGCCCGCTCATGGGCCCGAATGGCATCGCTCGCCGCCACCAGGCGCGGGCGCCGGGGAATGGCCGTGGAGAAATGCCCGCCCAGCCAATCCAGATACGCCACCCACTCGGTGATGCTCGCCAACGCCGCGGGCGCCTCGTCCCGATGCGGCGGCATCAAGCCGCTCGGCGGTGCATCGCGCATGGCGAGACACAACCGCCGCGACAGCCACGCAAATCCCTGCCGAGGGCGGCAGAAGAGCGCCTCCGACCCCACCACATAGGCATCGACTTCCCACAGAGCCACATCCAAAGGCCCATGCCCGGCATGATGCGCGCCCAGCACCAGGATGAAGCACGCCGGCGCGACCCGACGAATGGCGCTAGCGATGCCGGCCACATCCTGACGCATGCCGGTGACGGGGCAGGTATGCACGAGCGTGGCAACACGCGTCTCGGGTATTACGCAGCGGGCGTAATCGAGCGTTTCCAGCCGACCGGTCAGTGGATTCACCGGCACTGTGGTAGTGCTCAGCGCCCGCCGCCTGGCGTGCAACGCGATGGCCGTGGTCTCATCGCTGGACGCCAGCGCCGTGCTTACCACCTGGCTCTGCGGGGGAATCGCCTCCAGCGCTAGGCTCAATACCCGTGCCCAGCACTCATCCACGCTGGGCGCCCGCCACAAGCGGCCATGCGACGCGCCAAGCAACGTCTCGAGATCCTCCCAGCCGTGAGTGGCCACCGTTGCCTGAGCAGAATACCCCGGCGCATCCGCCTCCAACGGCGCCGGCAGGCTCGCAAGCTCCGCGCCCACCTGCACCGCCGCCTTCAAGGCCAGCGGCTCCCCGGCGGCGTTCAAGTGGATGCGCCTACCATCGACGGGGCAATGGTCGACGTAATAGAAGTGCGACCGCACCTGATTGAGCAACCGGGGCGGCAGGCTGATCGCCTGGTCACACGTTGCCGCGTGGGCGCCGTGCAGGCCATAGCGCATTGCATGTACCGGATCCGTCAACGCCATCCTCAACCGCTCCCTGAGAAAACGTAACCAAAAGTATTTAAAAAATAGTGACTATTGGTTAAGTTAAGCACATAGAGCCATCCGCTGCATTAGGTAAATGCGAATAAAGGCGCAGCTATTCCATAGAGCTTCCTGGTGAATAGGGTAATGCAATGTAAGTATTCATTAACATTGGGTTATTAAGGTAATTCCTGTAGCATCCGTAAGCTAAGAATTAAACAAGTGTTAATTAGCGCACCGCTCATGGGTCACGTTTCGGTTCCTTGAAAGGGCGCAATGCACCAAAGCGCTAAGGCCATACGCAATGGCCAACGCACAAAGCGCCGCAGGCTCTGCATCGCCTGGTGTGAGTGCGTGAGTCGTACCGGCCAACTGCAGGATGCCGGTCAAGGGAACAACGAAGGGCAGAACCACTATGGCAACGGAAAGCGTGCATAGCGCAAACGACGAAATCGACCTAGCGCAGCTAGTCAATCTATTGATCGACGGCTGGCAGCTCATCGTGGGTGCGGTTGTTGCCGCCTTGGTGCTGGCGGGGGCTTATCTAATGCTCACAACGCCGCAATATGAAGCGACGTTTCGTGCATCGCCCGCCGCTTCCTCCAACTTCTCGGGTATGAACCTGCTCTCAGGGTTTTCCGTGTCTCCACAAGACGCCTATACCACCTTGGGTAATCGGTTGAGCAGCTTTCAAAACTTCGAGCGTTATGTCGAGAACCACCGCGACGACTTCGAGATATCCGATGAGGCATCGCTGGCGCGTGTTTTTGCCAACCGGTTCGAGATTGCCGGGCTGACCTCGGACGTTAGCGGGTCCACCGAACTCAGCCTGACCTATCGCTACCCCGAAGGCGAGGCCGGCAACGAGAACCTCAATGGCTATATCGACGCCACGGCCGAGCGCGTATGGGAAGAACTCAAGAACCGCTTCGCGCGCGCCAACCAAGCGCAAATCGCAGCGCTCAATACGCGTGTGGATGTCGGCGAAGACAAACTCATCGCTGAGCGTGAGCACCGCCTCTTTGCCTTGAACAACGCCATCGATACGGCCCATGCGCTGGGAATCGAGTCGCCCACCACACCGCAGGAATTCGGTCAGCTCAATCCCAAAAAAGAAATTATCTACGCCAGCCTTTCGGGCAATGGGGCGCTCCCGCTCTACTTCATGGGTTATCAAACCCTCGAGGCCGAGCGTAAAACCCTCAAGGATCAAATGCGTGAAGGACTAAGCAATGGTTCGCTGCGTAATACTCGTGAAGAGCTCAACCAGCGTGCTCAGATCGCCGCCATGCTCAATAAGGACAGCTTCTATCCGCTTGAAGAGGGTGTCTCGAACTATCCCGATGAGCGCGTCGTCAACGTAATCGAGCGTGCCTATCCCGAGGATTCCCCCGTCAAACCTCGCACCACGTTGGTACTGGCATTGGCAATCATTCTCGGCGGTATGCTGGGTGTTATGGCGGTCTTCCTGCGTGTGGGGCTGGGATCGGTGCTTCACCAGCGTCGCCAAGCGTAATCCATGGCAAGTTATCTCATCGCGCCATGGCGTTGGCCATGGCGACGGGCCATCGTGTGCTTGATGAAGCGGCTGGCCACCCGCTGGCCCTGGCTGTTGCTGGCGTGGGGAATCGTCATGCTCATCGCGCTGGGTAGCGTTCTATTCACGCCGGCCACGTATCGGTATACCTCCGTCTATCACCTGGCGACGGCTCAGCAGCGTGACGCGCCAATGGGGACCATGGTGCTGGTGTCACCCGCACGGTTGGTGGGGTGGCTCCGGGCGGAGGGCATTCCCCAAGTGACCCGGCAGCGCCTCATGGCTTTGGAAGAAACGCAGTCGCCTTTCACGCTCGAGGCCACGCACCCTCCTGGCAGCACCTTGATCGTGCTTTCTTCAAAGGCACCGCGCCAACAAGGCATGAGCGTCGAAGCCTGGCATCAAGCGGCGATATCGCGCTTGGCAACGCGTGAGCAGCGCCTGTCGGCTCGTCATAAGCGTTACATCGAGCGTCAACTGGCCACCCAGCAAGCACTGATCAAAACGCTCAAGACGATGGGGCCTGGTGTCACCGGTGCGACGCTGCTATCCGCCGAGTGGCAGCGGCAATATTGGCAACTGCAGCGCGATACATGGCGGGACGGGCACATCAAGCGTGTGGCGGAGCGGAAGTCGTCGCCCTTGCCGCGCCAATGGGGCCTCGCCTGGCGGTGGGGAAGCATCGTGGCGTTGGTCATCACCGGGGTGATGCTTATCTTTCCTGAGCGCCGCAGGCGTCGCAACGGCGTGTCGTGACAAGACAATGTCGCCACCAGACGACAAGCGAAGCGGCCGAACACACAAAAAATCAACGTGTTGGTGGTAGAGAAGGGGGAAGGGGTCACATAGAATGGGGCGGCGTAACAAGGAAGGTTACGCGTTGCTGTCTCCTCGTACCGAGCGCCATCGACAACCGCGATGCCTTTACGGGCCGGGGGGTGAACCAGAATGGTGAGCGGCGCCTCTCGTTGCGTTGCATCTTATCCTGCTGGCTTCTCTCGACCGTTTAACCGCTTGGTGTGCCAAGCATCGCGCATATTCTATGCTAGGGCCTTGGGAAGCCGCCCGATGAATCCTAGGGCGGTAGCGTGCCCAAAGCATGACCTTTTTGGCGATTAGGGAAAACCGCGTAATGACACAACCGCCCGCCCCACAGAATCCCACGCCCGACCGGCGCTACGAACACGACGATGAAATCTCCCTGGTGGATCTCGCTGTCATCCCCATTCGCCGCTGGAAGGCCATGGCGGTCATCTTCATCGTCGTCGTGGCTCTGGCGGTGGCTTTCGCGCTGATGCAAACAGCACGTTATCAATACACCTCGCTCTATAGCGTGGCCGAGTACACTAATAGCAACGGTCAGCGAGTGGCCATCGAATCCGCAGCTTCTGTCGTCGCCAAGGCACAAAACCTCTACCTGGGGCAAGCCACGCGCAAGCTGCTGGAAAAACACGAGTTGGAATCTCTTCCATTCGATGTCAACGTTTCCAACCCCAGCAATACGTTGCTTTTGCAGCTGGACAGCGATGCGGCGGAAGAAAATCAATCCCTCGTCTCCGAGCTGCACCAGCAGATCATCGATAGCCTGCAACAAGACCAAGCGCAACTCGTCGAACGCCGGCATGATTCGCTGGAACGCCAACTGGCCTCCGCTAAGCAAGCGTTGGAAAGCGCGCAGCAGTCCGACAGCCCCAGCGCCGCTGAGCTGATTGCCACCTACTACAGACGCATTTCAGATATTGAAGGGCAGCTCAATGAACTGCGCGAAGGGGAGGTGACGCAACATGCGGTACAGAGCCTTTCTTCCACGGGCACAAATAAAAAGCTCATAGTCGTTTTGGGTATTGTGCTTGGAGGGATGTTGGCCGTTATGGGGGCATTTGTAATGCAGTTTTCTGGCTCGGTATGTCAAAGACTTCGTGATAGTAACGACTAAAAAGATCCAAAGGGGGGCTTGATTGCGTTTGCAATACCAAGTGTTAACCGCGGTATGCCCAAGTTGGCCGTGGTACCCAATACCCGATGGCAAGGTGCCGGAGCTCTGCCACAACAATGGCGTGGACTGGCGGATGCTTGAGGTGCCGCTACTCGATTAGGTCCGAATCGACGGCGTGGTGGCCGATCTGCGACATCAAGAACTTCTCGTTCCGGCTGGATGTGCTGATCGTGATTCGGACGCTCAAGTCCATGCTGATGGGAAATGGGGTGCGATAACCGCCTGCTTATCGCGACATCCCTGTAAAATCAATAGGTTGCAGAGATCGGTTTCGCCACCATGCGGCCTTGCTCCGCAAATTTGCGGGGCGTTTGGCGAAACGGGCTATCCCGCATTTTTGCGGTGCCGGCCCGTATATTTGTGGCCACCGGCACTCGGCCATTTCGCCAGTTTGCGGACCCAACCCGCAATCTTGCGGCGGCTTCCACGAAACCCACCATCCTCCATGTTGGCGGGCGCAGGCCGCAAGGATGGGAGACTGCTTTGCGCCCCGTGGGTCAGGGTCAAGTGTCATTAAAGTTTAATAAATGTATTTGGCGGTGGTCCTAGTGTTCCTCAATCGGTAAATCATCACTCCATGATGTTGAGGCGGAGGGCCTTTCTATTTTTCTCCATACCTGACAGATATTGCCATGAAATTCCTTATCACCGGTGGCGCAGGTTTTATCGGCTCAGCCGTGATTCGCCATATCATTGCCAACACCGTCGATAGTGTCGTTAATGTCGATAAATTGACTTACGCCGGCAACCTGGAGTCACTCGCTGAGGTTGAAGATGACTCTCGTTATGCCTTCGAGCCAGTGGATGTTTGTGATCGTGTTGGGCTGGAGAGAGTGTTCCACGAGTATCAGCCGGATGTGGTCATGCACCTAGCCGCCGAGAGCCATGTAGACCGTTCTATTGATGGCCCGGCAACCTTTATTGAAACGAACATCGTCGGAACTTACACCTTGTTGGAAGTGGCCCGAGCCTATTGGACCGACCTTGATGCCGATCGCCGCGATGCCTTTCGCTTCCACCATATCTCCACCGACGAGGTATACGGCGATCTGGAAGGGCCGGAGGGGCTGTTCACCGAGGAAACCTCCTATGCGCCCAGTTCGCCATACTCCGCCAGCAAGGCCAGCTCGGACCACTTGGTGCGTGCTTGGCAACGCACCTACGGGCTGCCCACGCTGATCACCAACTGCTCCAACAACTACGGGCCCTATCACTTCCCTGAGAAGCTGGTCCCACTGATGATCCTCAATGCCCTGGAAGGTAAGGCGTTGCCGGTCTACGGCAAGGGCGAGCAGATTCGCGACTGGCTCTACGTGGAAGACCACGCCCGTGCCCTGTACAAGGTAGTGAGGGAAGGCAAGGTAGGGGAGACCTACAACATAGGTGGTCATAACGAAAAGCAGAACATTGAGGTAGTAAACACCATCTGTACGTTACTTGATGAGCTGGCTCCGTCTCAGTACTCGCCCTATGCCCAGCTGATCAACTATGTGGCAGATCGCCCTGGCCACGACCTGCGCTACGCCATTGACGCTGACAAGATCGAGCGTAAACTAGGGTGGCGGCCGGAAGAGACCTTTGAAAGTGGTGTCCGCAAGACGGTCGAGTGGTATCTCGAACATCTTGAGTGGTGCCGTCGTGTGCAGGATGGCAGCTACCAGCGTGAACGTCTGGGTACAGGGGATATGGTGTGAAGATTCTGCTGCTGGGCAAAAATGGTCAGGTCGGCTGGGAGCTTCAGCGCTCTCTGGCGCCGCTGGGCGAGCTGATCGCTCTGGATCGCCATGGCCGCGATGGCCTGAGCGGTGACCTGGCTGACCTCGATGGCCTGCGTCGCACCGTGCGTGAACTCAAGCCGGCGGTGATCGTCAACGCCGCGGCCTATACCGCAGTGGATCGAGCCGAGGAAGAGCATGAGCTGGCGGCTTGCCTCAATGGCGATGCCCCCGGCGTGTTGGCGGAGGAAGCCAAGGCGCTGGGGGCGCTATTGGTGCACTACTCCACCGACTACGTCTTCGATGGCAGCGGCAATGTGCCTTGGAAGGAAAGTGACGCACCGGCGCCAGTGAATCATTACGGTGCCAGCAAGCTTGTCGGCGAGCGCCATATTCAGGCTTCTAGCTGTAGGCACCTGATCTTCCGTACCAGCTGGGTCTATGCGGCTCGTGGTGGAAATTTCCTGGCCACCATGACCAAGCTGATGCGCGAACGCGATGCCCTCCAGGTGATCGACGATCAGGTGGGATCCCCTACGGGTGCCGAGTTGATCGCCGATGTGACGGCCCACGCGATATTCCAGGCGCTGGGCGATACCGCAAAAGAAGGTCTCTATCATCTGGCCGCCGGTGGCGAGACCAGCTGGCATGGCTTTGCTAGTTTCATCGCCGAGTGGCTGCAAGGGCAGGGTAGCGAGATCCAGGCCACGCCGGAGCGCATTGCAGCGATTTCCACCGCCGAATGGCCCACCCCGGCGGTGCGGCCGATCAACTCCCGGCTCGACACCACCAAGCTCGAGCGCACCTTCGGCCTAACCCTGCCGCCCTGGCAGCATGGCGGCGCTCGCGTTCTACATGAAACCCAGCGCTAGGCACTGAACAGCTCTTCGTAGGAGCGCACGGTTCGACGCCTCGACTTGCTGCGCGATCCATAGTGTAGCGATAGCCTAAAGCTGAACATGGAAAGGAAGCATTATGGCACGCAAAGGTATCATTCTCGCCGGCGGCTCCGGCACGCGCCTTTATCCCATCACTAAAGGCATCTCCAAGCAGCTGCTGCCGATCTACGACAAACCGATGGTCTACTATCCGCTCTCGGTGCTGATGCTGGCGGGTATCCAGGAGATCCTGATCATTACCACGCCTGAAGATCAGGAAGGCTTCCAACGCCTGCTGGGGGACGGCAGCCAGTTTGGCATCTCTCTCAGCTACGCGGCTCAGCCAAGCCCCGATGGTCTGGCCCAGGCCTTTATCATCGGCGAGCAGTTCATCGGCAATGATCCAGTGTGCCTGGTGCTCGGCGACAACATCTATCACGGCCAGGGGCTCTCCAAGCAGCTGCAGTCGGCCAGTGCCCGCACCAGCGGCGCCACGGTGTTCGGCTACCAGGTCACCGATCCCGAGCGCTTCGGCGTGGTGGAATTCGATGCCGACCAACGCGCCATTTCGATCGAAGAGAAGCCCGAGAAACCCAAGTCACGCTACGCGGTGACTGGCCTTTACTTCTACGACAACGACGTGGTGGAGACCGCCAAGGCGGTGCAGCCCTCGCACCGCGGAGAACTGGAAATCACTAGCGTCAACCAGGCCTACTTGGATCGCGGCGATCTCAACGTCGAATTGCTCGGGCGTGGTTACGCCTGGCTGGATACCGGAACATTTGACTCGCTGCATGAGGCCTCGGGCTTCATCGAGACCCTGGAGAAGCGCCAGGGCTTGAAGGTGGCCTGCCTGGAAGAAGTGGCCTATCGCATGGGCTATATCACCCGCGACCAGTTGCTGGCCCAGGCCGACGAGCTGAAGAAGAACAGCTACGGCGCCTACCTCAAGCAACTCGCCGAACAGGAGGCCTGAGCCGAATGGACGTGATCGAGACCCCCATCCCCGACGTCAAGCTGATCAAGCCCAAGGTGTTCGGCGACGAGCGCGGCTTTTTCATGGAGACTTGGAACGCCCAGGTATTCGCCGAGGCCGGCATCGACGCCACCTTCGTTCAGGACAACCACAGCCGCTCGGTACAGCACACCCTGCGCGGGCTGCATTATCAGATCCGCCAGCCCCAAGGTAAGCTGGTGCGCGTTACCCGCGGCGAGGTGTTCGACGTGGCGGTAGACCTGCGCAAAAGCTCACCCACCTTTGGCCAATGGGTGGGGGAGGTGCTCACCGAAAAAAACCAGCACCAGCTTTGGGTGCCACCCGGTTTTGCCCACGGCTTCTACGTGATGAGCGACACCGCGGACTTCCAGTACAAGTGCACGGACTTCTACGCTCCCAAGCACGAACGCAGCATTCGCTGGGATGACTCAACTCTTGCGATCGACTGGCCGATCACAGCTGATCCGTTGGTCTCCGACAAGGATCGCCAAGGTACGTGGTTCAAGCAGGCGGAGTGTTTCGAGTGACCCCCATATTGCAGCGCTTCTATGCCCTCAGGCGTGGCAATGGCCTCAAGGCGCAGCTCGTGCGGGGCGCTTTGGGGGTTGGCGGGCTCAAGTTGCTCTCCTTGCCGCTCACTATGGTCGCCTCCATTCTCCTGGCCCGCGGGTTGGGGCCGGATGGTTATGGCCAATACACATTCGTGATGGCGGTAATCGCCCTTTTAGCCCTGCCTATCGGGCCGGGGCTAGGGCAGCTCATTACCCGGGAAGTAGCGAAGTACCAACACGGTGAGCAGTGGGGCCTGTTTCGCGGTTTGCTGAGGCGTACCCATCAATGGGCTTTGGTGGGGTCGATTTTAATGGCAGCTATTATCGCCGTGCTGGCGGCGCGTAACGCGAGCTGGGGGGGAGACGACCGTTGGTCGCTGCTGCTGCTCGCTACGCTGATGCTACCTCTATTGGGACTAAATGCATTGCGGGCCAGCACATTGCGTGGTCTGCGCAATGTCTTCTACGCACAGCTTCCCGAGCTGCTGGCCCGGCCTGGGCTGCACCTGGTTATTGCCGGTGGGCTGCTGTTGACGGGCATGCTCAACCCCGCTACTGCGCTTGCCAGCCAGATCTGTGCCACAGGCCTGGCCTTCTTGGTCGGGGCAATGTTCCTGCGGCGCCTGCGACCGGCCGAGGTGAGTCAGGCCCGGTTGGACTACCGGCACGGTGAATGGGGGCGAGCGCTGCTGCCCTTCACCTTGCTGGCGGCGGTGGGCACCCTCAATGGCCAGATCGGTATCCTGGCACTCGGCTGGCTGGGCACCGATGAAGATGTTGCCGCCCTCCAGGTGGCGATGAAGGGCTCGATGCTGGTGGTGCTGTCACTGACCATCGTCAATATGATGATTGGCCCGTACATCACGCGCGCCTATCGGGAGAACGACAAGCTTCGCCTGCAACAGTTGTCGCGGCAGTCGGCTCGTGCAGCGCTAGTCGTGGCCATGCCCATCGCATTGCCGCTGATCTTGTGGGGCGGGCCGCTGATTCATCTGGTGTATGGCGAGTCCTATGCGGATACGGCCACATGGCCGTTGGCCATCTTGGGGGTTGGGCAGCTAGTAAATGTCGCGTTCGGTTCAGTTGGTTTGTTATTACTTATGTGTGGGCACGAGAGGGATTCTCTCACGGGACAAGTTCTTGGTCTGTGCATCAATCTGACGCTGGCCCTTGTGCTTATCCCTCGGTACGGAGTAACTGGCGTCGCATTGGCGACTAGCGTGGGTATCGTGGTTTGGAATGGGTTCCTGGCTTATCGCTGTGTTAAAAGGCTTGGCTTCAGACCTTCCGTTATTTAATGTTTTAGGTTGAGCCTCTGAGTTAGCCAGATATGCAGGATTTTCAGTATGATAAACAAGATTAAGTTTTTACATCGGATTATTGATGGTTCGCTAAAGTTTAAGAATAAGGAGGTTGACTTCCTGATCGGGGGGGTGCAGAAAGGTGGCACAACAGCTTTAGATTCTTATCTGAGGACTCATTCGGAAGTGTGCCTTGCGGAAGTGAAAGAAGTTCACTTTTTTGACAACGAATTTGTTTTTCGTTTTCCTGGCTTTGTGAGGGATGCTTGGTATCAGTCCTACTTTCATGATTGCGAATCCAATATTCGAAAAGGGGAGTCGACACCTATTTATCTTTGGTGGCACAATGCCATGAAAAGGATTTACGACTACAATCCAAAAGTGAAGCTGGTTTTTATTTTTCGTGATCCGGTGTCGCGGGCTTACAGTCATTGGAACATGGAAGTCCAGAGAGGGAATGAGGGCGGTCTCAATGACCAAGTGCAACACGTAACCCATCAGGTACCGTGTTGCCATGAACTACTGCTATCGCCACCTTACTGCTGAAGACCGAGCTGCCATCATGATGATGC
>NZ_JARANX010000026.1:0-22473 GCF_029889785.1 Chromohalobacter sp. 48-RD10
CGGCTGTGTCTCGCACTTGGCCCTGCGCGACGCCTTTCGGCGCGGCAGTCTGGTCCCCATCGCCACGCCGGCACTCGACCTGACGCGCCAGTTCGCCTTCATCTGGCATCGACACAAATATCTGACCACCGCCATGCACGAATTCCTGCGCCTATGCCGCGAGATGACCGCCGGCGTCCAACGCAGCGACGACATCGACCTACCGGCCGTGCCTTAAATCAAAAAAGCCCATCGGCATACGCCGATGGGCCGTGGGCATGGCAACATAGCCCGACATGATCCGGATGCGAAGCGATGTGAACGTTAATGAGTGCCTATCGTTGAAGAACGCCTCCCTTGATTAACGGCACTCATGGAAAAACGTTAAGCGCGATGATTCTTCATATTGGTGCGAGTCTTCACATCAATTGAGAGGCGGACGAAACTTCTCGGCCAACTCCTGCTCGTCAGCACTCGATAGATCCTTGTCCAAGGTATGGATGACGCAGGCCTGAGTCGGCTTGTCGAGTTTCTGACGAACCAGACCCAAGAAATGCGGCGCGGCGGCAATGATGAACTCATCGGCTTTCCCTTGAGTGCGCGCCTGGCGGAGATAGTCGGCGACTTCCTTGGCGAAGAACGCGGCATGCTTTTCCATCGTGGCATCGTCGTTGCCGGACTGATGTGGCGAATGCGATGCCACATCGTCGGCCCCTCCTTTTCCACCCGTACGCAGATCGCCAGTATGCAAACGGCCCTCGGGATGAATCAACGTATCGACTTCACGGACCACGCCGGCTTGATGCGCGAAGACACGCGCACGCGAGGCATTGGCGGTCACGATATAGCGTTTGTCCATGTCTGACTCCTTGATCGGGGGGTTACCGGCATCCCGGGCAACGGCGCCTCCTGCGCCGTTGATATCCGGCCGCCTCTTCGCACGAATGGCGGCCCGTCAAGCATCGAAACACAGCGCATCTCTGTCAACCTCGCGGCAGGCGTCGGCACACCGCGACATCCGCGTGGCATGGCAACGACAGGTTCATGCTTGGCGCAAACCTGCTAACATCGCGTCGCTGGACAGGAGTCACCGGCTACGAGCGCGATCTGCCAGGGAGAGCGACATGCGCGACTTTATCTTGATGCGCCGCCCACTACCGCGACGGACGTTGATCTTTTCTCATTGTATGCTGCAAATCGGCCTGCTGTTGGTCGGCAGCGTGTGGCTATGGCGCCATTCACCGTCAGCAAACGGGTTGTCTTGGCAGGCTAGCTGGCCGATGCTGGCACTCGGCGGAGGCGCGCTGCTGCTCGCCATGGCGTTGGTACGCCTGTTCGCCGAGTTATGGATGGCACCGCATCACATGCAGGCACGCCGAAATGGTCTTGCCCCCGGCGACGTGATGACGCGCGCCATCGACCGGCGCCCGGCCATGCACGACCCAGAACAGGCCTGGATCGGCACGGCGAAACCGCTCGACCCGGACGAAGGCGTGGTAGGCCAGGCGCGCGTAACGCAGCCCCGCCAGTCAACCACCACGAAACGGCAGCCGACCACACCCTCCCAACGTCAGGAACCCAGCCTTTAGCTCTTAGCCATCTCGCTCCCGCTTAGTGGCCGAGAATCTGGCTGAGAAACAGCTTGGTGCGTTCCGAGCGCGGATTATTGAAGAACGTCTCCGGCGGCGCCTCTTCGATGATCTGACCCTGGTCCATGAAGATGACGCGATCAGCCACCGTCTTGGCAAAACCCATCTCGTGCGTGACGCAGAGCATGGTCATGCCTTCGCGGGCCAGTTCGATCATGACATCGAGCACTTCCTTGATCATTTCCGGGTCAAGCGCAGAGGTCGGCTCGTCGAACAGCATCACCTCAGGGCGCATGCACAGCGCCCGCGCAATCGCCACGCGCTGCTGTTGCCCGCCCGATAATTGCCCCGGGTACTTGTACGCCTGATCGGCGATCTGAACGCGCTCCAGATACTCCATCGCGGTCTTTTCGGCTTCGGCTCGCGGCTTTTTCTGCACCCAGGTCTGCGACAGGCAGCAGTTCTCCAGCACGCTGAGATGCGGAAACAGGTTGAAGTGCTGAAACACCATGCCGACGTTACGGCGAATCTGTTCGATACGCTTGACGTCTTGGGTCATGGACATGCCATTGACCACGATCTCGCCTTGCTGATGGCTTTCGAGATGGTTGATGCAGCGAATCAACGTCGACTTGCCGGACCCCGAGGGGCCGCATACGACGATACGCTCGCCGCGCTTTACCGTCAGGTCGATATCGCGCAGCACGTGAAAATCGCCGTACCACTTGTTGAGACCCTTCATCTCGATCATCGGCGTTTCGCCGTGAGAGGTAGCAGTCGCTTGGCTCATGATGCAGTTCCTTGGCGTTATCGTTATTGGTTTAGTCGTTATGATTCAGTCCGTGTGGCCAGTCTGTAGGCGCTTCTCGATGTACTGGCTATAACGCGACATACTGAAACAAAATACCCAGAATACTAGGGCAGCAAACACGTACCCTTCAGTGGCAAAGCCCAGCCAATCACTATCGGTCAGGCCCGCTCGGATGATCGCCAGCAGATCGAACAGCCCGATGATCAAGACCAACGAGGTATCCTTGAACAGCGCAATGAAGGTATTGACGATCCCCGGGATGACCAGCTTCAAGGCCTGAGGCAACACGATCAGCCCCATGCGATGCCAGTACCCGAGCCCCAGCGCCTTACCCGCTTCATCCTGCCCACTGGGAATGGCCTGTAGCCCGCCTCGTATGACTTCCGCCATGTAGGCACTCCAGAACAGCATGATCCCCACCAGCGCACGCAGGAGCTTATCGAACTCGACTTCGGTCGGTACAAACAGCGGTAACATCACCGAGGCCATGAACAGCACGGTGATCAAGGGGACGCCACGCCAAAACTCGATGAAGACGACGCTCACGGCCCTGACCAGCGGCATGTTCGAACGCCGCCCCAAGGCCAGCACGATACCGATCGGTAACGAGCCGACGATACCGATCGTGGCCACGGTCAGGGTCAGCATCAGCCCGCCCCAGTTACGGGTCGAGACGTGCATTAGCCCGAAGTGGCCACCCAGAAGCAAGACATACGCCGCTACCGGAAAGCCGATCACTGCGATGATCGCGGCCCAGCGTTTGCCCGGAATCCTGGGAATCGCTAACCAGGCAAGCAGTCCTGCCATCAACGCAAAGACGATATCCACCCGCCAGCGCGCGGCCTCAGGGTAGAAGCCATAGATGATCGACTCGAACCGTGCGCTGATGAATACCCAGCAGGCGCCTTCGCCACTGCACGCCTGACGCGAGTCGCCAAGCCAGTCGGCCTGTATCAAGGCCCATTGCACTAAAGGCCACAATGCCCATAGCAATACGCTAATGGTGATCACCGATACCACGCTATTGAGGGGACCGTTAAACAGGTTGCGCTGTAGCCACTTCACGACGCCCCGATGCGCATTCGGTGGACGCCGCGCTTCAATCATCACATCACGCATGGATTCACCGGCCATCTCAACGCTCCTTGAGCAACGTACGCGCGTTATAAACATTCATCAGTGCCGATACCACCAGGCTGATCACCAGATACACGGCCATCGTCATGGCCACGATCTCGATGGCCTGCCCGGTCTGATTGAGAGTCGTGCCCGAGAAGACAGCCACCAAGTCGGGATAACCAATCGCCGTGGCCAACGAAGAGTTCTTGATGAGATTCAGATACTGGCTCGTCAGTTGCGGCACGATGACGCGCATCGCCTGGGGAATCACCACCTTGCGCAAGGTAATACCGCCCGGCAGGCTCAGCGCATTGGCCGCCTCGACCTGCCCCCCAGGGACCGACTGGATGCCCGAGCGCACGATCTCGGCGATAAAGGACGCGGTATAAATCGACAATGCCAACCATAAAGCGACCAGCTCGGGCAGGACTCTCACCCCACCGCTGAAGTTGAAGCCTGTCAGCTCGGGAATGGACCATTCGAGCGGCGCCCCCGTGAGCAGGAACACCAATAGCGGCATGCCAATGATCAAGCCCGCGCCCAGCCAATAGATCGGCAAGGCCTTGCCGGTACGAACCTGGCGGCGCTTCGCGCAGATGCCCAGCGCAATCGCCGCCACGATGCCCACAAGCAAGGCCCAAGGCGTCGCCGCGAAACCGCTGAGGGGCTGCGGGTCGGGAATGACCAATCCGCGCACGTTGATAAAGACGATTTCCAGCAGACTGAGACTTTGGCGAGGACTGGGCAGTGCCTGCAGCACCGCGAAATACCAGAACAGGATCTGGACCAGCAGAGGGATGTTACGAAAGATTTCCACATAGGCAGTCGCTAGGCGCGCTAACAACCAGTTCGACGACAGCCTGGCAATCCCCACCGCGAAGCCAATGATCGTCGCCATCACGATACCTAAGGCCGAGACCAGCAAGGTATTGAGCAAACCAACGAAAAAGGTACGCCCATAGGTACTGTCGCCGGAATACTCGATCAACGTCTGCGGAATGGAGAAGCCCGCGCGCTCATCGAGAAAACCAAACCCTGTGGAGATTCCTCTTGCTTCGAGGTTAGCCATCGTATTGACGACGATAAAACCAATTAACGCCGCTAACGCCGCTAATAACACACCTTGTAGTACATAGGCACGAAACGTCGGATTACGCCACAACGCAACCCGATCGCCGGAAGGAGAACGCGACATGTCGATCCTCTAATACGCTGACACAAGAAGACACCCCGCAGGTCATGCGGGGTGCTATCATCGAGTACTTGACAAACCGTATCAGCGGACCGGCGGCGCGTAGAGGATACCACCCTCGTTCCACAGGGCGTTCATACCCCGCTGGATTTTCAGAGGTGAATCCTCACCTACCGTTCTAGAGAAGACTTCTCCGTAGTTGCCGACTTCCTTGATGATGTTGTACGCCCAGTCGTTGGAAAGGCCGAGTTGCTCACCATAGTTGCCGTCCTGACCCAGCAGGCGTGCCACCCCGGGATTGGGCGGGTTATCGCGCATTTCATCGACGTTGTCGCTGTTCACGCCCATCTCTTCGGCGTTGACCATCGCGAAGATGGACCACTGCACGATATCCAGCCACTGATCGTCGCCCTGGCGGACCACCGGTCCCAGCGGCTCCTTGGAAATCAGTGTCTCGAGAATCTCGACACTATCCGGCTCGGGAAGCTGCAAACGCAGTGCACTCAACTGAGAGGTATCGGAGGTCAGCACGTCGCAACGCCCGTGAGCAAACCCTTGGGCGGTCTGATCCGGCGTGTCGAACGTCACGGTATTGATATCGATATCGCGCGAGGGGAAGTAATCGGCCAGGTTCAATTCGTGGGTGGTGCCGGACTGGATACAGATGGAAGCACCATCAAGGTCTTCCAGGCTTTCGATGCCCAGGTCCTTGTTCACCATGAAGCCTTGACCGTCGTAAAACGTCGTCGTGGTGAAGTTCAGGCCGAGGGAGTTGTCACGCGTTGCCGTCCAGGTCGTGTTGCGCGACAGCACGTCGATTTCCCCCGACTGCAGCGCGGTAAAACGCTCCTTCGCGGTCAAGGGTGTAAATTCGACTTTCTCGGGATCGCCAAAGATAGCGGCGGCGATGCCGCGACAGGTTTCCACATCGAGCCCTTGCCACTTGCCATCGGCATCTGGTGCCGAGAATCCCGCCAGCCCGACGTTCACCCCGCAGTTGAGGGAGCCACGTTCCTTTACATCATCGAGCGTCGCCGCTTGGGAGGCCGTTGCCAGTCCTCCCAGCAGTAGTGCGGCGGGGAGGGCAACCATGAACTTGTTGTTGTACAGCATGCAGAAGCTCCTTGCGTTATTGTGATGGCTTGTTCGAGAGCCACTTTCAACATTAGCAAGGAGCCTGCCAATCTAGCCAATATACCTAAGTCACATGCCTTTAGCGTTTTTCACATGTTGCACATCACACCGATAATGCACGACGCATGAACGGCGGCAGTGCCAATGCACCACGATGGGTCTCGACGCTGTAGTACTCGAGCGGGAATTCCACCGCAGCGGCAGCGGTCTCGCGAAAGCGCGTCACGTCGTTACTCTTGCCGGCCAGCGTGACACTCCACCAGCCCGAGGGATAGACCGGCTGCGGAAACGGCAGCGTGGCAACACTATCGAAGCCGGCGCGCTGCATGTCGGCACGCAACTCGCGAATGATCGAGCCCGTGTGATAAAGCGGTGATTCACTCTGCTGCACCAGCACACCACCGTCGGCCAACAGGCGGTGACAACGCGCCAGGAAGTCGGCCTCGAAAAGTCCTTCCGCCGGGCCCACGGGGTCGGTGGAGTCGATAATCATGACGTCGACGCTGCCTGCCGGCGCGTTTTCCACCCATTTGACGCCATCCTCGAACTTGAGCGTGGCACGCGGGTCGTCGTTGGACGCCGTCAGTTCGGGAAAGTAACGCTGCGAGGCCCGGGTAACCTCTTCGTCGATGTCGATCTGCACGACGTCCTCAACGCCCGGATGCTTGAGCACCTCGCACAACGTGCCACAGTCACCGCCGCCGATGATCACCACGCGTTTGGGCGCAGTGTGCGCGAACAGCGCTGGATGCGCGATCATCTCGTGATAGAGGAAGTTGTCGCGCGTGCTGAGCATCACGCAGCCGTCGAGTACCATCAAATTACCGTAGGTCTCGGTGGCGTAGACTTCCAGATGCTGATAGGGGCTTTGTACCTCGTGCAACTTGTCCGTGATCATGAGTGAGAAGGCACTGCCGTGGCTGTCGAACACTTCAGTGAACCAGCCCTGGTCGAGACGCTCGGTCATGGGAACCCTCGTAATCGCTATCGTCAAAGCCCCTTCGAGAGGCCAAAATCGCATTCATGGAAAGTTGCGCAACATAGCCTATCCGCGCGCGACAAGAAAGCGCCTGGGCAGCAGCCAATGACAGGCCCCTACCGCAGCGAGTGCTCCCAGCGTATTGGCCAGCACATCGGCCCAATCGGCACCGCTGCGTCCCGGCACGCCCAGTTGCAAGCCTTCAACGAGGAGACCATAACCGACAGCCAGGCCCAGCGCCGTCACCGCGCGTAGGCCTCCCAGGCGCAGTAGCGCTGCCAGCCCTGCATAGGCGATGAAGTGGTTGAACTTGTCCCAGGGCAGGTCCTGGGGCATCTCCGCGCCGGGCGTCAGACTGCCCCAGGCGATCACGGCAACGCTGACGCCGGCCAGCACCAGGCACGACCAGCGAAGAGAGCGAAGGGAAACAGGCATGGCTTACACTCCTTGTGGCGGATGGCTATGTTATGGCCGGTAGTCATGGACGGCATCCCATCAAGGTGAGCGGCAAGCCCAGCCGCCGACAGGTCGTTTCGTCCAGGTGCAATACCCAGCTCGCACGCGCTTGTTGCGACCAATCGGTCACCGGTGCCAGATGATGGCGCCAGCGTCCGACGACATGATAGACGCCATCGCGCCATCCACGCGGCAACCAACGCAACGCCGCCAGGCCGCGCCAGGGCCACTGAAGTCCTTGGGCCAGACGCCACAACGCGTCGCTGTCGCGATGCAACTCTCCCTCGCGCACCAGCCAGACGCTATCGAGCTGACTCGGGTCAGCTCCGAAGTGTTCGCCCAGACGCCGTGCCGGCGCTTCGTGCAGGCTCGCCAGGTACACCGGCACCCGTGCGTGGCGCAGCACGAAATGCGCCGCGCGCCGACACATCGGGCACTCGGCATCGAGCACGAGCAGCAGCACGCCTTCAGCCATGGTAACGCGGGCTGAACTCATGCAGCGCGTCTATAAAAGCGGCAACATGATCGGGATCAGTAAATTGGCTGACGCCGTGGCCCAGGTTGAAGACATGGCCCGGCCCACTGCCATAGCTGGCCAGAATGCGCGCCACTTCATCGCGAATCGCCTGAGGCGGGGCGAACAGCACGTTGGGGTCGAGATTGCCCTGCAACGCCACGCGGTCACCCACGCGGGCCCGCGCATCGCTCAGTTCGGTGGTCCAGTCCAGGCCCACGGCATCGGCGCCGCTATCAGCGATGGTTTCCAGCCACTGACCGCCCTGCTTGGTGAACAGGACCACCGGCACGTGCCGCCCCTCGTGCTCGCGGATCAGCCCCTCGACGATGCGCGACATGTAAGCCAGAGAGAACTCACGATACGCCGGCGTCGATAGCACCCCACCCCAGGTGTCGAAGATCTGCACGATCTGAGCACCGGCACGGATCTGGGCGTTGAGATAGTCGGTCACCGAACGCGCCAGCTTGTCGAGCAACGCATGCATCGCCGCCGGGTCGCCATACATCAACGCCTTGGCGTGCCGGAAATCTTTGCTCGAGCCGCCTTCGATCATATAGGTGGCCAGTGTCCAGGGACTGCCTGTAAAGCCGATCAGCGGTACGCTACCCGCCAGTTCGTGGCGAATGGTGCGTACCGCGTTCATCACATAGTCAAGGTCGCGCTCGGCATCGGGCACGCGTAGCGCGGCGACATCCTCGGCACTGCGCACCGTCTTGCGAAATTTGGGGCCTTCTCCCGTCTCGAAGTACAGCCCCAGGTCCATGGCATCCGGGATCGTGAGAATATCGGAAAACAGGATCGCCGCATCAAGCGAGTAGCGCTCCAGTGGCTGCATGGTCACCTCGCACGCCAACTCGGCGTTGCGGCACAGGTCCATGAAGCTTCCGGCTTGGCCACGCGTTTCGCGATACTCGGGGAGATAACGGCCCGCCTGGCGCATCATCCACACCGGCGTACGGTCTACCGGTTGGCGCGCCAGGGCACGCAGCAGGCGGTCGTTTTGCAAAGGCATGACGGCTCCATACATCGATTTTGCCCACTATTGTAACGAATACCGCGCTCGGCGACTTGATTCACGGTGACGCATCCCCATTTAGTAGCCTGCTGGCAACGTATTTTCCCGTAGTGACCGCGCACGGCACTCACGGGATGAGCCCCGCGTCACGGCCTGCTAGAATACTCGCCCCGGACGCTTTCCCTTTCCGCACCGTAATGTGCATCACCGAGGTTCATCGTGACGATTCGCTTCATCGCCGCCTCTCAACTGCCTACTCCTTGGGCCACCTTCACCATGCATGGCTTCGAGGACGAGGCGACAGGCAAGGAACATATTGCCTTGACTCTGGGCGATGTCTCGACACCCGAGCCCGTGTTAGGGCGCGTGCACTCGGAGTGCCTGACGGGAGACGCCCTGTTCTCGATGCGCTGCGATTGCGGCTACCAATTGCAGGAGGCGCTCAAGCGCATCGCCGACGAAGGGCGCGGCGTGCTGCTCTACTTACGCCAGGAAGGTCGTGGCATCGGTCTGCTCAACAAGATCCGCGCCTATCATCTCCAGGATCAAGGCTTCGACACCGTGGAGGCCAACGAGCACCTCGGCTTCGGCGCCGACATGCGCCGCTATGACCTCTGTGTGCCCATGCTCGACCACCTGGGCGTACAAGCGCTCAAGTTGATGACTAATAATCCACGCAAGGTCGATGCCCTGACGCGCGATGGCGTGCGTGTCGCAGAGCGTCTGGCGATCACCGCGGGGCGCAACCCCCACAACGAGCAGTACCTGGCCACCAAGGTCGGCAAGCTCGGGCACATGATGGCACTGGACGGCTTTTCCCCCATCCGCAAAGGTGATAAGGAACGCTGACGCTGCCCTTTGACGAACTATACTGATGCGCATGTTGTCTCGATGTCAGCTCGTCGGTATCACGTTCAGGAGTTCATCATGTCACATGAGTCCCCACCCGTTTCGCCCGACCAAGACGCGCCTTTTTCCGGTCTCGAAGAAGTGCTGCATAGCATCAGTCATGGGATCGGCGCCGTGCTCAGCCTCGCTGGCATGGTAGTACTCATCGTTGCAGCCAGCCTGGCGGTCAATGTCGACCCATGGAAAATCGTCAGCGTCAGCCTCTACGGCATCTGTCTATTGCTGCTGTATACGGCCTCGACGTTCTACCATGGGCTGCGCGGCGCGCGCCTCAAGGGCCTATTCCAGGTCTTCGATCACTGCGCGATCTACCTGCTGATCGCCGGCACCTATACGCCGTTCTTGCTGGTCAACCTGCGTGGCCCCTTGGGCTGGGGACTGTTTACAGCTATCTGGAGCCTCGCGCTAGGCGGTATCGTGCTCAAGATCGTCTGGCCGCATCGCTTTGGCATGCTGCGTGTGGGGGTCTACCTGTTGATGGGCTGGATGATCGTGCTGGCTGCCGGCGAACTCGACGCCCGCCTCAATACACCCGGCCTCGCGCTCCTGGTCGCCGGCGGTATTACCTACACGTTAGGCGTGGTGTTCTACGCGATTCGCGCGATTCCCTTCCATCACGCCATCTGGCACCTGTTCGTCTTGGGTGGCAGTGTGTGTCACTACTTCGCCGTCTACACCGCCGTGCTGCCGTTTCAGGCGTAAGCACGGCGGCGCCCTGCCAGGAAATGCGCATGTTCCACTGGTTTGAAAACCGTCTCGCCCCTTTTTCTTCCCAAGCGCCACTACGCCTACCGGCCCTCCACCATCGCCGCCATGTCATTTATTGATCATTCGCGAACATTTACTTGTTGAGGCGAGTACATAATGAATGATCTCTGCGTTTTTGCTCACATCTTCATGGTAAAGAGTTGACATCACCTGGCGTGTGTTACTTTAATAGCACAATACTGTGACTCTAATAACAAAATGGCAAGCCATATGCTGGCGTATGCCGTTCCCTGTATAACAACCCACAATCGAACGTCATCAGGATGCTGATATGACCACTATCATGAGCCTGGTAGGGATGGCGACGCTGATCCTTATCGCTGTGCTGTTTTCCTCCAATCGCAAGTCGATTCGGCTGCGCACGGTCGGCGGCGCGTTCGCCATTCAAGCCGCCATCGGTGCCTTTGTACTTTACATTCCCTTCGGACAAGCCGTTCTGGCAACGATCTCGGAGGGCGTCAGCCAAGTCATCGTATATGCCGACGATGGCATCAACTTCCTGTTTGGCAACCTAGCCGACCCCTCGAGCGTGGGCTTTGTCTTTGCCTTCAAGGTCTTGCCGGTCATAATCTTCTTCTCGTCGCTGATCGCCGTACTCTATCACTTGAAGGTCATGCAATGGGTCATACGTCTGCTCGGCGGCGCCTTGCAGCGTGTGCTGGGAACATCACGGACCGAGTCCATGTCGGCCACCGCCAATATTTTCGTGGGAC
This sequence comes from Chromohalobacter sp. 48-RD10, assembly GCF_029889785.1. Classification (NCBI taxonomy): domain Bacteria; kingdom Pseudomonadati; phylum Pseudomonadota; class Gammaproteobacteria; order Oceanospirillales; family Halomonadaceae; genus Chromohalobacter; species Chromohalobacter sp. 48-RD10. Next base: position 11,182 of record NZ_JARANX010000026.1, read on the forward strand.
AGACCGAAGCGCCGCTGGTGATACGTCCCTTCATCAATTCAATGACGCGCTCGGAGCTATTCGCCGTCATGTGTGGAGGCCTGGCGTCGGTGGCAGGGTCGGTGCTCGCGGGTTACGCAGAACTCGGTATCCCCATGGAGTACCTGATCGCAGCCTCTTTCATGGCCGCCCCAGGGGGACTGCTTTTCGCCAAGCTGCTGGTACCGGAAACCGAAACCCCCAATGACAGCATCTCGCGCGCCGAAGAAAAGATCGAGGAAGACGACAAGCCTGCCAACGTGCTCGATGCCGCGGCCACCGGTGCCACCTCGGGTATGATGCTGGCGGCCAACGTCGGCGCCATGCTGCTGGCATTCATCGGCTTGATTGCGCTGATCAACGGCATCCTCGGTGGCGTAGGCGGCTGGTTCGGCATGGACTCGCTGAGTCTGGAGATGATTCTCGGCTGGCTCTTCGCACCGCTGGCCTTTCTGCTGGGCATTCCCTGGAGCGAGGCCACGCTGGCCGGCTCGTTCATCGGCCAGAAGATCGTCGTCAACGAGTTCGTCGCCTTCATCAATCTGGCGCCGTACATCTCCGGCGATACCGTCGTAGCCGCGACTGGCGAGGCCATGTCCAAGCACACCGCCGCCGTCTTGTCCTTCGCGCTATGTGGCTTCGCCAACCTCTCCTCGATCGCTATTCTGCTCGGCGGGCTCGGCCTCATGGCGCCCAACCGGCGCCAGGAAATCGCTCGCTACGGCCTCAAGGCCGTACTCGCCGGGACACTTTCCAACCTGATGTCCGCCACCATTGCAGGGCTTTTCATTAGCTTGGCATAACGCTGCTGGCACTCCACCAAGAGGTCGCTCCGGGCCTGGGTGTATCTCGACTACAACGTAAAAACGCAAAGATGGGAAGAATGACCATGAACAAGATCACAATAAGCAAGTGGGTTGGGGCTTCGTGCTTTGCCACGATGGTAGGGGCTACTCCGGCCATGGCGGCAGATTATTCAGAGGGCATTCACGAAGACGACAACCTCTGGTTGACCTTCAATCTGATGCATAGCGAGGACAACCGCCTACCGTTTCGTAACTCTCAGGATACCTACGTCGAGATGGAATTCGGCGGGCGCTCGGGGATCGTCGATCTCTACGGGTATGTCGACATGTTCGATGCCCTCGACGACAGCAGCGACGATCAGAACGGCGGCGACAACATGTTCATCAAACTCGCGCCACGCTTCTCGCTGGACGCCATGAGCGGTCGCGATCTTTCCGTGGGGCCGGTCAAGGAATGGTACATCGCCACCGTCACGACGATCGGCGACAACGGCCCCGGTGGCGGCCTGTGGGAGCATTACGTGGGCCTCGGCTCGGACGTTGAAGTGCCCTGGTTCGGCGAGATCGGCCTCAATCTCACCGCACGCTACGTGCGCGAGAACTACGGTGGCCCGGATGAGAGCTCATGGGACGGTTTCATGGCCTCTACCGACTGGTTCAAGCCGTTCTACACCTTCTCCAATGGCAGCTATTTATCCTACCAAGGGTATATCGATTATAAATTCGGCGCGGATACCGTCGCTGAACAAGCGGGACGCAGCAGCAACAGCCTGGAGTGGTTCAACGGCCTTTACTATCACACCGATCGCTTCGCCATCGGGTATGGCTTGAAGATCTACAACAACATGGCCTTCTACCGCGACGACACCGATGCTTCCGGCGTCCGCCAGGATACTTCCGGCCCGGGCCATTACTTCAGCATCAACTACAAGTTCTGACCCGCTTGCGTGACCGCCAGCCGGCGGTCACGCCTTGACTCCCCTACGTGTCGGCATGTCAGTTCAAAAGCTTGAGCCCCAGTACGCCGATCACGATCAAAGCAGTGAACGCAATCCGCAACGGATGGCGCGACTCGCCCCAGCACAGCATGCCCAGCAGGGTGCCGCATACGGTGCCCATACCAGTAAACACGGCATAGGCAATACCCAAGTCGATGCCGCGCATGGCCAGTGCCAGAAACCCGAGTGCCGTGCCGAACCCTAGCGTCATGAGCACACCGCCGGCCAGTGCTCGCCCGTGGCTAACGCGAGCAAATCCCACTACGCCGACCACCTCAAAAACACCCGCTCCGAGTAATGCCAACCAATGCCACGTCATGAAGATACTCCTTCGCGACGACGATCAGCGTCCCGGGACGCCCGACCGGCCGCGGGTTCGCCGGCAAACTGCTGCAGACCGATGACGCCGATCAGGATCAGTCCTATACACGCCAGCGATGACCACGAGAAATGCGTGCCGAACAGCCAAGCATCGGCCACCACCGTGCCCGCTGCACCTAACCCCACGAAGACCGTGTACACCGTGCTGGCCGGCAAGAAGCGCACGGCACGCACCGCCAGCAGCAAGCTCATGGCGGCCACGATCACGGTCGCCAGCCACTCGAGAGGGCTACTGGCGAGTTTCAATCCCGTCGCCCAGCCGACTTCGGCCAACGCCGCCAACGTCAGGATCAACCAACGCATCATCATCATGTCCTCCTCGATCGCCGACGCCTCGCGTCTTCCGGAAGCAACGCCGAGTGGCGTCACAAAACTAACTAACGGTCGTTAGTATAAAGTTTACGCCATGACTTGGCAATCGCGTGCCCGAGCCGCGATCATGAAGGCTTCACGCAGGCTCAGGGATTTTTCGTGCATACCCGTGACAAACTCAAACAAACCGGCCTCGCCCTGTTCGCTCAACACGGCTACGAAGGCACCAGTCTGGCGCACATCGCCGCTGAAACGGGCATCAAGAAGCCGTCGATCTACAACCATTTTCCCAACAAGGCGGCGCTTTTCCTGGCGATCTTCGAGGATGTCGAAAGCGGCATCGTCACGCTCATCGACGATAGCCTGACACGTTCCCACGACTTGCCCACGCGTGAACGCCTCCAGCGTCTCATCCGCGCATGCGCCACGTTCATCCGGCGCGAGCATCAGGGTATTTTCTACAAGCGCTATCTGCTCTTTCCGCCTACGGATGTGGCCACCCAGGTCGCCACCATTTCGGATGACAACGAGCGGCGCATCAACGCCCACCTGCACGCGCTCTTCGAGGATGGCCGCCAAGCTGGTGAACTGCGTGCGCTGCCTGAGGCGCAATTCATCGCCGCTTTCTACTGCCTGATGGATGGTCTGTTCGCCGAGAATTTCTACTACGACGCCGATACGTTCGAACAGCGCCTGGAGGGGGCCTGGGCCGTCTTTTGGGCGGGGCTGGAAGCCTGAGCGGGCTCCTCTCGGGGCGTCAGGATCTCGCCTCCGGTTTCCGAAAGGCCTGGTAGCAGTGTTGATTGCGTTCCAGCGCGATCAGGCTGTGCTGATCGAGGCCCGGGATCGTATCAGGATGCAGCGCCTCGAGCGCCGTCACGGCATCGGGCGGTACGGCGTTATAGGGCGGGATATCGTTCCAACCCAGCAGAAGCTGTCCACCCGGCCGCAGGCAGGCCACTGTCGAGGCAAAAGCGGTGTCGATATCACCAGGTGAATCCAGCCCCCAACCCAGCACACCGTTACAGACCACGGCATCCAGGCTGGCGGGGGCAAAGTGCCGTTCCATGGCGGTCATATCGGCGACCACGTGGCGCCGGCTCCCGAAGGGCGATTTGGCGGGATCGACATCCAGCGTCGAGACACGTGCCCGGGTGAAGAATTCGGGGTAGTCTCGCGTGTACCAAGCGCATCCCACCAGCAACACATGGCCAGCGCCGACATCCGCCGCCAGGGAGGGCAGAATGACACCCTCGAGCAACTGACGGTCGCCATAGCGATATCCCACTCGCCAACCCAGCGCATCCAGTGCGCCCAGCAGGTTCGCCACGGCGCGATAGGTCTTCAGTCTCGCTGGCATCCGCATCTCCTGGTATCGCGCCACGCGGGCGCTAGCGCCTTTCAGCGTTGCCAACGATCGATACGTCTGCCAACGCACCGCCAGACTGATGCGCTGGTCAGGCGTTCGCTTCGCGGGACTTCTTGATCAGATCGTAGGCGTTGGAGATTTCCTGGGTACGCGTTTCGGCCATTTCGCGCATGCTTTCAGGCAGGCCCTTGCCGGCGAGCTTGTCCGGGTGATTCTGGCTCATCAGGCGGCGATAGGCCCGCTTGAGCTCGGCATCGCTGGCATCGGCTTCGACGCCCAGCACTCGATAGGCATCGGTCAGCGCCTGCTGCGATGTCGCGCCGCCACTCGCCTGCTGCTGACCGCCACGCAGCATGGCCTCGATCTGTTCGATCTCGGCTTCGCTGCATCCCAGTCCGCGTGCCACGCGCAGCAGCATCTCATGCTCGGCGGGATGCAATTCGCCATCGGCGGCGATGGCCGAGAGCTGGACTTGCAGGAACACCTGCAACAGGGCCCGCTGTCCGCCGGTCACTCGCCGCACCGTGGCCAATTCGGCGTCGAGGTCGAAATCATCGGCCTTGCCACGTTCGAAGGCCGCCTTCGCGCGCTCGCGCTGCTCCTCATTCAAGCGTAAACGCTCAAAAAGCGCCTCGACGACACGCAGCTCGTCGCCGCTGACATGGCCGTCCGCCTTGCAGACGCATCCCATGACCGCAAACGTCGAGTCGAGGAACTGCCCCTGCATTTGCGATAGCTTTGAGACAACCACGCGACGTACCAGTCGGCGCGCCACCCAATACCCCAGGAAGGCACCGATAATCAGTCCCGGTAATTTACCGAACATGAAGCCGAGCCCGGCCCCAATCAAAATGGCGATCAGCATGAAGTTTCCGTCTTGTCGCTAAATGTTAGTCATTGTGGTGTGGCGCACCCCAGCGCTGGCGTACTGCAGTCTCGATGCCCTCGGCGTCGAGACCGCACGCCGTCAGCAATTCGGCGGGCTTGCCGTGCTCGACGAAGGCATCCGGCAGGCCAAGATTCAATATCTCGACCTGGACACCCTCGGCGGCCAAGAGTTCATTGACGCCGCTCCCCGCGCCACCGGCGACGACATTCTCCTCGAGCGTCACCAGTAGCCGGTGCTGGTTCGCCGCCGCGAGTATCGCATCACGGTCCAGCGGTTTCACGCTGCGCATATTGAGGTGCGTGGCGTCGAGATTCTCGGCAACCTCGGCGGCGGAACCGTTCATGCTGCCGAACGCCAGCAGCGCCACGCCGTCCTGCGCGCCGGTACGCCGCGTCTCGGCCTCGCCGATCGGCAACGCCTCGAGGCCGGGCGCGAGCGTCGTCCCCGGCCCGGTGCCGCGCGGATATCGCACCGCCGCCGGTCCTTCGTGATGATAGGCGGCACTCAGCATGGCGCGGCACTCGGCTTCATCGGCAGGCGCCAGTACCACCATACCCGGGATGCAGCGCAGGTACGCGAGATCCAGCGCGCCATGGTGCGTGGGGCCGTCTTCGCCGACTACACCCGCGCGGTCGATAGCGAAGGTGACATCGAGCGCCTGCACCGACACGTCATGGATCAACTGATCATAGCCGCGCTGCAGGAAGGTCGAATAGATCGCCACCACGGGCTTCATGCCCTCGCACGCTATGCCCGCCGCCATCGTCACCGCATGCTGCTCGGCGATCGCCACGTCGTAGTAACGCCCGGGATACTCGCGGGAGAAGCGAATCAGGTCGGAGCCCTCGCGCATCGCCGGCGTGATGCCGATCAAGCGCGCATCTTCCGCCGCCATGTCGCAGATCCACTCGCCGAAGACATTGCAATACTTGCGTGGTTTGGGCTTGGGCTCGGCTTCAGGCTCGGGCGTGGCCTCATTGGGCGAACGCGGCTCTTTCTTGGGCGGCGGCTCGCTGGCGGTTTTCTCGAGCTTGGTGATGGCATGGTAGCCGATGGGATCGGCCTCGGCGGGACGAAAGCCGCCTCCCTTGCAGGTCTTGATATGCAGGAACTGCGGTCCCTCGAGATTTGCCATGCTGCCGAGTGTCTGCACCAGGCTCGGCAAATCGTGGCCGTCGATGGGGCCGATGTAGTTGAAGCCCATCTCTTCGAACAAGGTCGCCGGACTGACCATGCCCTTGACGTGCTCCTCGGTGCGGCGCGCCAGCTCCAGCGCGCCCGGCAGGTGCGAAAGCACGCGCTTGCTGTTCTCGCGCATCACCGTATACGGCTTGCTGACCAGGATGCGTGCCAGATAACTGGCCATGCCGCCGACGTTCTCGGAAATCGACATTTCATTGTCGTTGAGAATCACCAGCATATTGGCATCGACATGCCCAGCATGCGCCAGCGCTTCGAACGACATGCCAGCGCTCAAGGCGCCATCGCCGATGACCGCACAGACACGGCGCTTCTCACCTTTGGTTCGCGCCGCCAACGCCATGCCCAGCGCCGCCGAAATCGAGGTGCTCGAGTGGCCGACACCGAAGGTGTCGTAGGGTGACTCATCGCGCTTGGGAAACGCCGCCAACCCGCCGAACTGGCGGATGGTCGACATCTGCTCGCGACGCCCGGTGAGAATCTTGTGCGGATAGGCCTGGTGGCCGACGTCCCAGACCAGACGATCATGCGGTGTGTCGAGAATATGGTGCAAGGCGACGGTCAACTCGACCACGCCCAGCCCCGCACCGAAGTGGCCACCGGTACAGCCGACACTATAGAGCAGGTAGGCACGCAGTTCGTCGGCCAGTTCTCGCAACTGCGCCGCCTTGAAATCGTGTAACGCCGCCGGAGACTCGAGGGTATCGAGCAACGGCGTTGCCGGACGTTCGGCAGGAATCTCGTCGAACAGCTTCATAAGCGTCTTCTACAACCGATCAGTGATCGCGGTCGATCATATGGCGGGCCAGGTCGGCCAGAGGAAAGGCTTGCTCGCCCAGGGGCACCAGAGCGTCCAGCGCCTCATCGAGCAGGCCGTGTGCCTTGGCACGGGCACCTTCCAGGCCGAGCAAAGCCGGATAAGTAGGTTTGGCACGTGCCGCATCGGCACCAGTCGCCTTGCCCAGAGTCGCGGCGTCGCCAGCGACATCGAGGATGTCATCCTGAATCTGGAACGCCAACCCGATAGCGGCAGCGTAGGCATCCAGGGCCGCCACGCGAGAGTCATCTTCGTCGACGGCCGCCAGGGCGCCAAGCCGCACGGCGGCACGGATCAGAGCGCCGGTCTTATAGCCGTGCATGGTGGCCAGGGCATCGACGTCCAGGCGTCCTCCCACGGCGGAAAGATCCAGCGCTTGTCCGGCGGCCATGCCTTCGCGCCCGGCGGCGTTAGCCAGCACACGTACCATCGCTCCCAAACGTGGGGAACGATCCTCGCCAAGCACTTCGAAGGCCAGCGTTTGCAACGCATCGCCGGTCAGGATGGCCATTGCCTCGTTATAGACACGATGCACGGTGGGACGTCCGCGACGCATATCGTCGTTGTCCATGGCGGGCAAATCATCGTGGATCAACGAGTATGCATGGATCAGTTCGATGGCAGCCGCAGGCGCATCCAGCGCCGTGTCCTCGGCGCCCAGTGCGCGTCCGGTGGCATACACCAGCACCGGGCGCAGGCGCTTGCCGCCACCCAGTACGCCATAGCGCATGGCGGCATCGAGATCGCCAGCGACCGGCGTCGCGCGCTCGAAGACCTGCGCCAGCACCTGCTCGATCCGCGCCTGCGCCGTGGTGATGATGTCGCGCTCGGCCAGGGGTTCAACGCTCACCATCGACCTCCCCGGCATCGAAGGGTGTCTCGTGGAAGCTGCCGTCGGGTTGCTCCAGCAATGCCTTGACGCGCAACTCGGCGTTTTCCAGGCGTTGCTGGGCGTCGCGAGTCAGATGCACACCGCGTTCGAACGCCACCAACGACGCTTCCAGAGAAAGCTCACCCGACTCCAGTTGAGCAACCAGCGATTCCAGACGCGCCAACGTGGCCGCGAAATCCTCCGGGTCGGCGTCCTGAACATCCGTTTCGTCGGGCTGGGCGACATCACCAACCGATGCATCCTTTTCCACCATGGCGCTTCTCGCTCATCCGTGCGGACCGATGCCACGGTCCGGCTTACCAAGAGTTGGGTTCATAGTATACACCCAAGCCCCGGGGATGCGTCTGCCCCGGCGTAGCCGCAAGCACCACCGGTGCAAACGCATTCATTCACAAGGTGCAGCGAATTCATCCTCAAACAGGCCGCCTGTGCTACGATATGGCCCCTGTCGTTGGGCGGTCGCCTCCCCTTTTTCTTGCCTCGGGGCCTCGGATCGCTCGCTTGGACAGGCCACCACCATACCGATAGATAAACGTCGCATCAGTCGACGAAAGGGTTGAACCGACAATGGCCAAGACGTCTCTGGACAAGAGCAAGATCAAGATTCTGCTGCTCGAGGGCATTCATCAGTCCGCCGTGGACAACCTCCTGAATGCCGGTTACACCAACATCGAAACGCTCTCCACTTCCTTGTCCGAGGACGAGCTGGTCGAGAAGATCCGCGACGTCCACTTCATCGGTCTGCGCTCGCGCACGCAACTCACCGAGCGTGTGTTCGCCGCCGCCGAGAGGCTGACCGCCGTGGGCTGCTTCTGCATCGGCACCAACCAGGTCAATCTCAACGCAGCGCTCGAACGTGGCATTCCAGTCTTCAACGCACCGTATTCCAATACCCGCTCGGTAGCTGAGCTGGTCCTCGCCGAAGCCATCATGCTGCTGCGCGGCATCCCCGAGAAATCCACCCGCGCGCATCAGGGCGGCTGGTTGAAGTCGGCCAAGAATGCCCATGAAGCGCGCGGCAAGACGCTGGGGATCATCGGTTATGGCAGCATCGGCGCCCAGCTCTCGGTGCTCGCCGAATCACTCGGCTTCGACGTCCTGTATTACGACGTCATCACCAAGCTGGCCATGGGCAATGCGCGTCAGGTGGGCTCACTAGAGGAACTGCTGGCACGCGCCGACGTCGTCAGCCTGCACGTGCCCGATGTGCCGTCCACGCGCTGGATGATCGGCCGTGACCAGTTGGCGCTGATGAAGCAGAGCGCCATCTTCATCAACGCCTCGCGCGGCACCGTGGTGGATATCGAGGCGCTGTCCGACGTGCTCGAGAGCGGCAAGCTGCTCGGCGCAGCCATCGACGTCTTCCCCGTCGAACCCAAGGGCACCCACGATGAATTCGTCTCTCCGTTACGCGGCAAGGACAACGTCATCCTAACCCCGCATATCGGCGGCTCGACCCTGGAAGCCCAGGAAAACATCGGCATCGAGGTTTCCGAGAAGCTGATCACTTACTCCGACAACGGCACCACCATCACTTCGGTCAACTTCCCCGAAGTCGCGCTGCCTGCCCATCCGGACAAGCACCGCCTGTTGCACATTCACGAGAACGTGCCGGGCGTGATGTCCGAGATCAACAAGGTACTCGGCGATGAGGGCATCAATATCTCGGCGCAGTACCTGCAGACCAATAGCGGCGTCGGCTACGTGGTCATCGATGTCGACAAGGCCTACGGCCCCAAGGCACTGGAAGCGCTCAAGCGCGTCAACCACACGCTGCGCCTGCGCGTGCTCTACTCCGAGAGCAACTTCGAAGCGTAACGACACGGCGCACTGGTAGCCCAACGCAAAACGGCCCCTCAATGAGGGGCCGTGGCGTTTGTGGCCTGCTAGATTCAGCGATTTCCCTATCACGGCGTCTCGTCGGAACGCGACACATCCGCCGGGTTGCTGGTCGGTCCGCTCTGAGGCACGCCCTTCTTGACCTCACGATGGCCGTCGCTATGGGTATTGACCGTGCAGCCAGTGAGCCCCGCCAGCAGCAGCGCGGTTCCCATCACCGCAAATAAATAACGCATAGGTTCCCTCGCTTTCTGATTATCGATCCACTTATCCACTGGCCGAAGCGACGCACCAGTGAGCGAATGTCGCGACGCGTTTAGAATGCGACTTCCATACCAGCATAGACGGTCCGCCCCGAGGCCGGCTCGAAATAACGGTCGTTGTTGGCATTGATTCGCACATTGGCAAAGTGCTCGCGGTCGAAGAGGTTGCGCATGCCGACGTACCCTTTGAGCAAGGTATCGCCGCCCAGGTGCCAGCCATCGCCGACGCGCAGGTTGACCAACCAATAGTCATCGACCTCCACCTCGTTGGCGTCGTCCGCTACCATATCGCCGATATATTGCGTCTCGAGCGTCGCGAAGCGCTCGTCGAGACCCTGCCAAGAGAGCTGGTTCACCCAGGTTTGCTCCGGCAGGCCGGGAATACGGTTCCCGCCGTAATGGTCTCCCTGAACGCCATACTCATCGAACTCGTACTTGGCCAGCGTTAGGGCACTATCGAGGTGCCAGCTTGGCGTCATCTGCCAGCCCAGCGCCAGCTCGACACCATCACGCGAGGTATCGCCCGCATTGCGATAGTAGGTGCGATCATTCGGATCCCCTTCAATCTTATAGGGGACAAGCTCATTTCGCGTCCGAATCGAGAACAGTGCTAAATCATAGTCCACGCCACTGTCGAAATTGCCCCGCAATCCGATTTCACGACTCAAAGCCTTTTGGGGCTCGACGCTCGGATTAAAGCCACCCGCTTCGGAAGGATTGGCAAATTCAGAGAATGTAGGTGTTTCAAAAGATGTGCTGATGTTGGCATAAACCTGATGTGTCGGCAGATACCGGTAGCTCAAGCCGGCCGAGCCGCTCCATTCACGGTAGTTTTTCTGCCCACTGTCATCGCCGTTGTCCGGTGTAATGAAGTCATCATCAATGTCCATTTTAACATGGTCGTAGCGCGCCCCTAGCGACAGCGTCAGCTTGTCGGTGAGATCCAGATCACCCTGGGCGAAAATACCTACAGAGGTGGCATTTTGAGTCTCGTCGGCGACTTCACCGCTGACTGTGCCATCGAACTCGACGTTACGCCGCCAGCGATCGTCCTCTTGACGCGCCACATCGACTCCGACCACATAGCGCAGCGGCAGCTCGCCGAGGATCAGGTCCTGATGATACTCAGCACTGCCACCGTAATAGTCACGCTTGTAGCCAAGGAGACTGTCGCCGGGATAGGGCAATTGCTGTTCGAAATCACGCTGAATATAGAAGCCTTTGATGTACAACTCGCCCGGCCCGGCGGATAGATCCTCGTACTGCAGTCCCAGCACTTGTTGGTCGACGTTCTGGCCTGTGTCATATTCCTCGGTGAAGTCGCCGGCCTGACTGCGGTCGGCGTCGACCTGTTCGCGTGTCAGCCCACCCGGGTCCTCGGAGCGTGGGTTGTCCAACAAGTTGACGATGGCCGTCAGCGCGCGGTCGTTGCCCAGCTCGCGACGCACCTTGGCGTTGAGGTGATACTTCTCAACCTGGCTCTGATCGCGATAACCGTCGAAATTAAG
>NZ_JARANX010000027.1:0-16566 GCF_029889785.1 Chromohalobacter sp. 48-RD10
CAGCGCTTCCAGTGCGTCCGGGCGCAGCAGCGCCACCTCGGGCACGAATTCACCGGCAGAGAGATAGCCGCGCCGTTCAAGCTCGAACAGAAAGCCTTCGGCACATATGAGGGGACCCTGGTCGAGTCGTTGAGTGATCAGATCGTGTGCCATGAATACTCCGGGGCGGTATGTGTCTTCAATTGGCTGCATTTTGGCAGTCCTTTGACTCCCGGCACCAGTGAAGGATTCTTGTCCTTAAAATGAATCAAATTCATTCGGTAACGGATTTCCAATAGAAATGTGACAATGCGCTGCGACCTTAGCTGCGGGCGGTGGTGAGGCAGCTTGTTCAGTCGGCATCGTGCGGCAGCCGCCCACCCAATTGCGCTGTGATCTCGCGAGCGGCGCGGCTGACCAGGCCGCCGAGTTCGACGAGGCGTGCTTCGGGAATGCGTGCGGCGGGACCGGAGACCGAGATGGCGGCGAGCGGCTGGCCGTTTTCGTCGTGCAGCGTCGCCGCCACGCAGTTGAGTCCAATGGCGTGTTCCTCGCGGTCGCAGGCGTAGCCCTGGCGGCGGATCTCGCCGAGGGCGTCGCGCAGGCGGGCCGGGGTGTCGAGGGTGTTGGGCGTGACCTTGTCGAGTCCGCGCGTGTGGAGGATGCGCTCGACCTCGTCGCGTGGTAGCCAGGCGAGCAGGGCCTTGCCGACGCCTGAGGCATGCAGCGGGGCACGCGACCCTAGCCGCGTGATCATGCGCATCATCTGCGGTGACTCGCTCTGCGCAAGGAACACCGCCATGCCCTGATCCCGGATGCCCAGGTTGGCGGTTTCCTCGGTCTCCGCCGTTAGTTGATGCAGGAAGGGCCGGGCGGTGGCGACGAAGTCGCGCGCCTCGAGGAAGGCATTGCCCACGCGGAACGTCTTGGCGTCGATGTGCCATACGCCCATTTCCGCATCCTGGGCGATGAAGCCCTGCTGATGCAGTGCTTGTAGCAAGCGGTGCGTGGTCGACGGCGCCAGGCCCACGCCCTGGGCGATATCGGAAAGCGCTAGCCCGCCGGGCGCGGCGGCGAGGCCCTCGAGAATACTCAGGCCCCGCACCAACGATTGACTGTGGCCGCTGGTAGATTTGCCATTGCCAGCGGGGCGTCCGACCGACTTGCGTTTGCTTTCCGTCACGCCTGGCTCTCTCTCATGGAACATTCATGGAAAATTCTTCCATGAATTTCGAAGCCTCGCCAGCCCACCAAAGGTGCACGTCTTGACTTACCACAGACGCACGCCTGAACTCAGGCGGTATGGGCGTCCAAGCGTAGCTGGGCGATACGATGGATTTGCGCGATGGCAGTATGGCGTTCCTCGTCGGGCGTATGCGCGAGACGGACCTCGAAGGCGTCGAGAATCTCGCGGCGATGATAGCCTTTGACGGCCATGACGAAGGGAAAACCGAAACGCGTCTTGTAGGCGGCATTCAAACGCTCGAAACGCGCGAGTTCCTCCGGCGAGCACTGGTCGAGCCCCGCGCCGGCCTGTTCGTGGCTCGAGGCATCAGTCAGGCCACCGTCCAACGCGACCTTGCCGGCCAGGTCGGGATGCGCACGAATGACTCTGAGTTGATCCTCCGACGACGCTGCGTCGAGCACGGTAGCCATCGCCCCGGCGAGCTCTGCGGGGCTGTCGTGGTGGGCTTCGATGCCAGCGTCCCATACCGCTTCGGCAATCCACGGAGAATGTTCGTAAATACCGCCGTACGCTTCCACGAAGGCTGAGCGGTCGAGCGTCGTGGGGCGTGGCGAGAGCAAGGGTTGGCGCATGCACGACTCCTGATGCTATGTTGTTCGCAGTTGTTGTATACAAAATAAGGGTAAGGGGTGAGTACGCAAGCGTTCATCCCGCCATGTTGCCCGCTCTTCCGTGCCATGCCGATCTGCAAGGAGCCATCATGGGTTATCTCACCACGCACGTTCTGGATACCGCGCGGGGCTGTCCCGCCAATGGCCTGCGCCTGACGCTTTACCGGCTCGAGGCTGACGTCCGCCAGACGCTGGGTGCGTTCGTGACCAACGACGATGGCCGCTGCGAGGGTCCGCTTCTCGAAGGCGAGGCCTTTCGCGTCGGCGAATACGAGCTGGTCTTCCAGGCCGGCGCGTATCTTGATCGCCAGGAGCATGCCGCCGCGTCCGGTCCGCGCTTTCTGGATAGCATCCCGATACGTTTCGGCATCGACGATGCGGAGGCCCACTATCATGTGCCGCTGTTGTTATCGCCATTCGGCTACTCCACCTACCGTGGTAGCTGAGCCGTGGTGGGCAATGCGATGATCAGCGCAAACGCATTCGGGAGCCGTGAATGAGCGAGTCACGTCAGGCGCATGCCGCCAGGAAAACGCGTCGCAACGAGGGCAAGGCTGGCGACGGTGCGCAGCGTCATGATGCCATCTACCGCGCGATCAGCGACGCCATCATCGAACACCGTCTGCAACCCGGTGCGCGTCTGCGCGAGGATGCCTTGTCGGAAGTGTTCGGCGTGAGCCGTACCGGTATTCGCAAGATCCTGCAACGCCTGGCGCTGGAGCATCTCGTCACCCTGACGCCTCGCCGTGGCGCGAGTGTCTCCCGGCCCACCGCCGAGGAGGCACGCGATGTCTTCGCCGCGCGCCAACTGGTGGAATGCGAACTGATGGCACAGATCGCTTCGCGCGTCACCGAGAACGATCTCAAGTCGCTGCGCGACTGCGCCAACCGCGAGCGCCAGGCACTCAAGGCCGGTAAGCAGAGCGAAGCGATCAAGCTTTCGGCAGCCTTTCATAACCAACTGGCCGAGTTGGCGGGTAACGCCACGCTCAGCGAGTTCGTTGGCCGCCTGTGTTCACGTTCGTCGCTGATCCTCGCCGTCTACGGCAACACCGGCCACCTCGGCTGTGAGTCCCACGATCACGATGAACTGATCCGACACCTGGAAAGCGGCAACGCCGAGCGCGCCCGCGCCTTCATGCAGCGCCACCTCAAGGCCATCGAAGCCTCGCTCTCCATCACCGAGGCCCCCGAAGAAACGCCGGATCTGTACGCTATCTTCGATGGCACCCCGGTGTAAGCCCCTGTCGTGTCGACGGGGGCTTCGTAGCGGCGTTTGCTTAGTGCGTCGCCTCGGTAGGCGTCGAGACCTGTCCGCGCATCAGCACGTAGTAGCACGCCCCGCCCAGGCCGGCGCCGAGTAGCCATGCGAAGCCTTCCAGTGCAGCGAGGGCCGGCACCCATACCGAGGCTAGCGAGAACAGCGCGCCGATGGCGAAGGCCATCAAGCCGCGACGGTTCCAGCCGTTGGTATAGTAATAGGGACTGTCGGGTGCCGCCGAGAACAACGCCTGCACGTCCAGTTGGCCGCGGCGGATGACGTAGTAGTCAATCACGATGATGCCGTAGAACGGGGCGATGACGGCACCGATGGCGTTGACGAAGCCGGGAATACCGATCTGGCTGATCACGCTGACCCACAAGGCCCCGATGAAGAAGGCGATGATCGCCGTGATCAGGCCGCCGAGACGGAAACTGATGCGCCGCGGAAACAGATTGGCGAGGTCATAGGCGGGGGGAATGAAGTTGGCCACCAGGTTGATGCCTACCGTCGCGGCGAAGAAAGTCAGCGCGGCGATGATCGTCAGCGGCAGGCTATCGACGCGGTCGACGATGTCCGAGGGGTTGGTCAGCGCCTCGCCGAACAGTGCCAGGGTGCCGGCGGTGATGACCAACGCGATGAACGAGAAGACCGCCACGTTGAGCGGCAGCCCGAGCCAGTTGCCGAGCCGCATGGCGCGCTCGTTCTTCACGAAGCGTGCGAAGTCGCCGAAGTTGATCACCACAGCGGCGAAGTACGCGATCATGGTGCCGAGCACGGTGAAGAAGGCGCCGACGGCGCTACCGGCGGCGTCGCTGCTGCCGCTGAAGATGTCGCCAATGGCTGGTAGCAGCGAGGCGCCGGCTTGCCACCAGACCACGCCCATTAACAGCACCATGACCGCGTAGACCAGTGGCCCTGCCCAGTTGAGAAAGCGTTTGATGCGCTCGATTCCCGCCCAGAACATTGCCAGCTGAAAGATCCAGACGATGACGAAGGCCAGCCAGGCCACGCTCGATAGCCCCAGGAACTGGCCGCTCTCCGGTACGCCCAGCGCGGTCAACAGCAGCGTAACAGCGGTGGAGGCGAAGTAGGTCTGCACGCCGTACCAGAATATGCCGATCACCGCGCGCAGCATCGCCGGCAGGTTGGCGCCGTGCACGCCGAGGCTGGCGCGCACCACCACCGGAAACGGAATGCCGTATTTGACGCTAGGTCGTCCGGTCAGGTTGACCAACACCATGACCACTAGGCCGGCGAGGATGATGGCGGCCATCACTGCCCATCCGTTGAGGCCGTAACTCAGAAACAGCGAGGCGGCCAGGGTATAGCCGAACAGGCTCTGGATGTCGTTGGCCCAGACATTGAAGATTTCGAAGGCGCCCCAGCGTCGCTGATGATAGGGCAGCGGCGCCAGGTCGGTGTTGTAGAGACTCGCGTCGGGCGCCGTGAGGCGCAGATCGTTATCGTGCATAGTGGCGCTCTATGTCGGGATGCAGATGCGTGGAAGACGATGTCATTGGCAAAAGCGTTGGCAGGCCGGCCAGTAGCGCATCATCAGGTAATACGCCAGACCGGCGGGCATGAGACTCGCGTACCACGAGATCGCGGAGACATTGAGCGCCACCAGCGCCCCGATCAGCGTGGCGATGAAGGCGGCGTAATTGATGCCGCGATAGGGGCCCTGCGTGTCATAGAGTTTGTCGATATCCAGCGTGCGCCGGCGGATGAGGTAATAGTCCACCGCCATGATCGCGAAGATCGGGCCCAGGAACGCCGAGTAGGTCTGCACGAATAGTTGCAGCCCGGCGGCGGAGTCGTCCTTGACCAGCTCCCAGGGGAAAGTGGCGAAGGCCAGCAACCCGACGATCACCGTGGCGCTACGGAACTTCAGCTTGAACATATCCATCAGCACATAGGTCGGCGGCACCACGTTGTTGAGCACGTTGGTAGTGACCTGGGCGAAGGCGATGAACAGCAGGGTGGTGATCAGAAGCGGCGGGTTGTCGACGGCATTGGCGAAGACATCGATGGGATCGGCGACGCCGGTGGCGCCGGAGACCATCAGTCCGATCAAGCCCATGAACAGCGTGCAGGGTAGGATCGACATGGCATACAGCGTGGCCAGAAGCCCCGGCCCGCTGCCGTGCTTGAGTTCGCGCGAGTAGTCGCTGGCGTTGAGGATCATGGTGCTGTAGATGCCCAGAAACAGCATTGTCGCGCCCCAGAAGGGTAGCCCCCAGGTGCCATCGATATCGATCAACTGCTCGCCGATCACATCGCCGTACTTGTTCAGCACGCTGAAGAACATGTACACCAGCGAGGCCAGAATGAAGCCGCTGCCGATATTCTCCAGCCATTTGATGCCCTGGAAGCCGAACACCGACAGGGCGATCTGCAAGAGCTGGAAGGCGATGAAGTAGAACACCAAGTTGTCGAAGCCCAGCAGAGTCGCCGACACGGCGTTCAGGGCGCCGGCCCCGATCCAGCTCTGGAAGCCATACCAGACGATGGCCGGCACGGCGCGCACCAGGCCAGGCAGGCGTGTGCCGGTAAAGCCGAAAGCGCTGCGTGCTTGGACCATGAAGGGAATGCCGTACTTGTACCCGGCGGCGCCGTTGATCGTCAGCGCGACGCCGATCACGAAGCAGCCGATGGCGATGGCCAGCGACGCTTGCAGCAGATTGAGCGTGCCGACGATGCTCGAACCCATGGCGAAGGTGCCGATGGATACGCAGCCGCCGAACCAGGCCAGTAAATAGGAGACGCGCCCCATGATGCGGGTACGCTGTGGGGCCAGGGATTCTTCCCCCGGTGCCTTGCCGGCAGGGCGCGGCCCTTCCGACGTGGCGGAGTCGCTTGTCATGACGCTTTCCTCGGGCGGGACCGGATCCCGCGGTTTGTTGTTGTGCGCCCCGCTGGGGGACGTCCGAGTGGCGTAGCGTGCTGCTGTTTATCTATCGGTCGGGCGTCCTGGTGTTGTGATTATTGGCAAAAGGACGCCGGCGACGGGTTAGGCTGCTTTAGGCTCGAGCGTTAGCGAGTATTGATCGTGGTGCTGAAACGTGGCTCCTCCCGTTTGCGGGCATTAGCGTGATAAATGCGCGAAGTGGCCGGTGAACGCCTTGGGACGTGGAAAATCCAGATCGCCATGCTTGCTGGTGCCGAGCCCCAGGCCGACCAGCGCCTCGGCCAGTTTCACGGCGGCAGTGACGCCTTCGACGATGGGAATGCCCACCGCTTCCTCGATAGTGGCGCGCAGGTCGGCCATGCCGCCGCAGCCGAGGACGATGGCACCGATGCCGTCTTCATCGCGGGCGCGACGACAAGTCTCGATCACGCGGGTCAGCGCTGCATCGCCGTCGTCTTCCAGATCGAGTACGGGGATCTCCGCTGCGCGCACGCGGCGGCAGTGATTAGCGAAGCCGTAGGCTTGCAGCAGATGCTCGGCAATGATGCCGGTACGCCCCAACGTCGTGACCACCGAGAAGCGCGTGCTGATCAGGCTGGCCATATGGAAACCGGCCTCGGCGATGCCCAGCACCGGGGCGCGGGTCATTTCGCGAGCCGCCATCAGGCCGGGATCGCCGAAGCAGGCGATGATGTAGGCGTCGCTGCCGTCGCGCTCGCCCTTGGCGATTTCCTCGGTGACGCCCACGGCGCTGATCGCCTCGTCGAAGTGACCCTCGATGGACACCGGACCGCTTTCCGGCTGCGTGGCGACGATCCGGGTACCCGGCGCCGCGATACGACTGGCGGATTCATCGATGCGCGTGGTCATGCCGGTGCTGGTGTTGGGATTGATGAGATGCAAGCGCATGAGAGTCCTTGAGCGCGAGGTTTCGCCTCGGATGCAGTATTTTTGTCTACAAAATTTCTAGTATTGAATACAAAATAAGTCAATGCCCAATCGTCGTCGCGTCAGGTGAGCACCAGGCCACCAGTGCCTTGTGTCGCCGGTGGACGGTGGTTGCATGGACATTTCATACGCCTGCAAACGATGTGATGGCGATTCCAGGCGCTCGGCCAAGGGATTGATTTTTTGTATACATCAACGCACGCTAAGGTAAATAGCTGATAGAACAAGAAACGGGAGTCTTCATGGGCATGGCATCATCCTCCGATCCGTCCGCCGTTTATCCCCGCGACCTCGTCGGCTATGGTCGCACACCGCCTCAGGCCGATTGGCCGGGCGGGGCACGTATCGCGGTGCAGTTCGTCCTCAATTACGAAGAGGGCAGCGAGAACAGCGTGCTGCACGGCGACAGCCACTCCGAGCAGTTCCTCTCCGAAATCGCCGGTGCCGAGGCCTACCCGGATCGCCACCTGAGCATGGAGTCGATCTACGAGTACGGCTCGCGGGCGGGCGTGTGGCGCGTGCTGCGAGAGTTCGAACGACGCGGGCTGCCGCTGACTGTGTTCGGTGTCGCCATGGCGCTGGAACGTCATCCCGAGGCGGCACACGCCTTCAAGGAACTTGGCCACGAGATCGCTTGCCATGGCTATCGCTGGATTCATTATCAGAATGTGCCGGAAACCGTCGAGCGTGAGCATATGCAGCGCGCCGTCGAGATCTTCCGAACGCTCTACGGCGAGGCTCCGTTAGGTTGGTACACCGGCCGTGACAGCCCCAACACGCGGCGCCTGCTGCTCGACCAGGGTGGTTTTCTCTACGACAGTGACTACTATGGTGACGATCTGCCGTTGTGGAGCGACGTCAAAGACAGCCAGGGCCAGACGCACCGCCACCTGATCGTGCCCTACACGCTGGATACCAACGACATGCGCTTCGCCTCGCCCACCGGCTTCGACCACGGCGAGCCCTTCTTCCAGTACCTGCGCGACGCCTTCGACGTGCTCTATGCCGAAGGCGCGGAAACCCCCAAGATGCTCTCCATCGGCCTACACTGCCGGCTGATCGGCCGCCCTGGGCGTTTCCGAGCGCTGCAGCGCTTCCTTGATCACCTCGAGGCCCACGACCGGGTGTGGATAACCCGGCGTGAGGACATCGCCCGCCACTGGGCGGCGACGCATCCGGCTTGAAAAGCGAGGAACCTCTCATGTCACAACGCAGCTACTACGCCCCCCATGGAGGGCTGCCGCCGCAGAGCCAACTGATTCATGGTCGAGCGGTGTTCACCGAGGCGTATGCGGTGATCCCGAAAGGCGTGATGAGCGATATCGTCACCAGTTTCCTGCCGCATTGGGAAAAGACGCGGTTGTGGATACTTTCGCGGCCGCTTTCCGGCTTCGCCGAGACCTTTTCACAGTACATCATGGAGGTTTCCCCCGGTGGCGGCAGCGAACGACCGGAACCGGATAGTGGTGCCGAGGGCGTGCTGTTCGTGGTCGAGGGCGAGATGACGTTGACCCTCGACGGCCAGGTGCATGCGATGGCGCCGGGTGGTTACGCCTTTCTACCGCCGGGCGCTGACTGGCAATTGCGCAACGAGAGTGACGCACCGGTGCGCTTCCACTGGATTCGCAAGGCTTACGAGCGCGTCGAAGGGTTGGACGTGCCCGAGGCGTTCGTCACCAACGAGAACGATATCGCGCCGATCGCCATGCCGGACACCGATGGCAAATGGGCCACGACCCGTTTTGTCGACCCGCAGGACGTGCGCCACGACATGCACGTCAATATCGTCACCTTCCAGCCGGGTGGGGTGATCCCGTTCGACGAGACCCATGTCATGGAGCATGGGCTCTACGTGCTGGAGGGGCGCGCGGTCTACCATCTCAATCAGGAGTGGGTCGAGGTCGAGGCCGGCGACTACATGTGGCTGCGCGCGTTCTGTCCGCAGTCCTGCTACGCCGCCGGGCCGGGGCCGTTTCGCTATCTGCTCTACAAGGACGTGAATCGGCACATGAAGCTGCGCTTGAGCTGAGACAATACCCTCTGAGGAGAACGCATGCTCGAACTTACCGCCCAGCCCCTGACCGCCGAGGCTTTCGCGGCGTTCGGCGATGTCATCGATCGTCGTGATGCCGATAGCTTTCCTATCAACAATGGCCGCACCCAGCGTTATCACGATCTGGCGCGAATCGAGACACTCGGCGAGGGCGCACGGCCGATCATCAGTATTTTCATCAGCCAACCCGTGGAACTGCCGCTGACCCTCACATTGCTGGAGCGTCATCCGTTCGGCAGCCAGGCGTTCATGCCATTGCACGGAGAGCGCTTCATCGTCGTCGTGGCGCCACCGGGAGAGCGCATCGAGCCTGGCGATGTGCGCGCGTTCGTCACCGACGGTCGCCAGGGCGTGAGCTATCGCGCCGGCACCTGGCACGCCATTCACTCGGTGCTCGATGTGGAAGGCGAGTTCCTGGTGGTGGATCGTGCCGGCGAGGGCAACAACTGCGAGGAATACCCGCTGGAAGCGCGGGTGAGTTTATAAGCAGGTATCCACACCGTGGTGGTGTTCAACGGTACGGCCATGCACGGTGATGCCTGTTTTGCTCATGAAGCTCGATCAGGAGCCTTGCTGATGTCGGACGCGCGCCATTCCGTTGAGCGTCTCAAGGAAGTCTTTTCCGCCTTTCTGCTATTGGGCCTTACGTCCTTCGGTGGACCCATCGCTCATCTGGGCTATTTTCGTACTGAGTTCGTCACACGGCGCCGCTGGCTGTCGGAGGAGGACTACGCGGATCTGGTGGCGCTGTGTCAATTTCTTCCGGGCCCGGCCAGCAGCCAGGTCGGCTTCGCCTTGGGGCTATTGCGGGGTGGAGGTTGGGGAGCCGCTGCTGCCTGGACGTCCTTTACGCTGCCCTCGGCCATCGTGCTGGTGCTTTTCGCATCGGGAGCTGCAGTTTTCGATGGCCCGGTCAGCCAAGGCATCCTGCATGGTCTCAAGGTGGCGGCCGTGGCGATCGTTGCCCACGCCGTCTGGGGCATGGCGCGCACGCTTTGCCCCGACCAGCGGCGGGCCGGCATCGCTTTGGCGGCTGTTCTATTGGTAGTGCTGATCGGCGGACCGGTGGGGATGGTCACGGCCATCGTGGTCGGTGCGGTGGCCGGTATGCTGTTTTGTGGAGACTCAGTGTGCCGAGACCAAGGTGGCTCGGTGTCGCGTGAGTTGCACTTTCCGGTGTCGCGGCGCGTCGGCCAAGTCGCTGCCACATGTTTCATCGCGTTGCTGATCGGGCTGCCTTGGCTTGCCTGGCTGTCGTCGTCCACGATCCTGGCGATGATCGACGCCTTCTACCGGGCCGGTGCTTTGGTGTTCGGGGGCGGGCATGTGGTGCTCCCGCTGCTGGAGAGCGAGGTCGTCCCGTCAGGCTGGGTGACACCCGATAGCTTCCTCGCGGGCTACGGCGCCGCCCAGGCGATTCCAGGACCGCTATTCACCTTCGCGGCGTATCTTGGCGCCGAGATAGGGACGTTGTCCGTGCCGCTGCTCGGCGCGGCTTTGGCGCTCATCATGATCTTCTTGCCGGGGCTCGCATTGCTGGTGGCCGTGCTGCCTTACTGGAGCCGCTTCCGGCGCTTGGAGCGCGCGCAATCATTGATGCGTGGCGCGAATGCGGCGGTGGTGGGGATCCTGGGCGCCGCCCTCTACCAACCGGTCTGGACCAGTGTGGTTGTCAGTTCTTCCGAGTTTGCCCTGGCATTGACGGGCTTTCTGCTGCTGAGCGTATGGAAGCTGCCGGCCTGGGCGATGGTTGTGATCTTGGCGGCCGGGGGCATCGTCATCACGCTGTAGTGAGAGTGAGAGGCAGCGCGAGCCGACGGGGCCGTCGGCTCGCGTATCGTTCACGGTAGGGTGGGCGTTACGCCTCGTGACTCACGTGTCGCGACGCGGATCGCGGCCCAGTGGATGCGGTTCGCCGCGTTGCTTGGCAAGCTCGATCTGGCGTTGACGCTCGCGGGCACTGTTGCGGGTCTTTTCCGGCAGGTTATCCCAGCAGTGCGGGCAGCTCACGCCGGGTTCGTATTGCGCGGAGGCCATGTCGTCCTTGGAGATCGGGCGGCGACAGGCGTGGCACTGTTCGAAATCGCCCTCGGCGAGATCGTGGCGTACGGTCACGCGATTGTCGAACACGAAGCACTCGCCCTGCCAGCGTGACTGTTCTTCGGGGACTTTTTCCAGATAGCTCAGAATCCCGCCCTTGAGGTGATATACCTCCTCGAAGCCTTCATTGAGCATGAAGCTCGAGGCCTTCTCGCAGCGAATGCCGCCGGTGCAGAACATCGCTACCTTCTTGTGCTTGGCGGGGTCGTAATGCGCTTTGACGTAATCCGGAAACTCGCGGAACGTCTTGGTCTGTGGGTCGATGGCGCCCTCGAACGAGCCGATTTCCACTTCGTAATCGTTGCGCGTGTCGATGACCAGCACTTCCGGGTCGGCGATGACATCGTTCCAGTCTTCGGGCTCGACATAGGTACCGGCCTGCTGGTCAGGGACGACGCCCTCCACGCCCATGGTCACGATCTCGCGCTTGAGCTTGACCTTGGTGCGATAGAACGGATGCGCATCGCAGTAGGACTCCTTGTGGTCGACCGCAGCCAGACGTGGGTCGGCCCGCAGCCACGCCAGCAAGGCGTCGATGCCCTCGCGGGTGCCGGAGACGGTACCGTTGATGCCTTCCTGGGCGAGTAGCAGCGTGCCTTTGACGTCGTAGGCGCGCATCGTTTCGAACAAAGGCTCGCGCAGGGCCTCGTACTCGTCGAGAGTGACGAACTGATAAAGCGCCGCGACCACGATGGCCGGCGCGTCGTGCGGTTGGGTCATGTCTATCTCCTGGTAATCGTCCCCGTAAAGGACGGACCGGGTGAATCGTTGGCGAGTGCCAAGGGAGACGCATTTTACGCAATGCCACGCGGTGATGCATCTGCGGCAGGATGCCGCCCCGTTTGGGCGGGGCGGTGGGAGCTGAAAGACGGCTCAGGACGTTGAGTCGGTCTGTGGCGTTAGCGCTGGGTCGGCATCGCCCTCCATGCGTTGGCGTTCCTCGTTGATACGCTGCAGGGCTTGCTCCGGTGTCACCTGCGACGCTGGTGTGATCAGGCTGACCACGACACCTACGACCAGCGCGACCAGAACGGCCGGGATGCTCGGGTTGCCCCAGAAGGCGCTCCAGCTATCGACGCCAATCACTGCTAGCGAGGTAGCGGAGGCGGCGATAAGCGTGGCGACAGCACCCTGCCAATTATAGCGCGGCCAGAAGCGCCCCAGTACGCCACACACGAACATGCCGGCCATGACCGTGGCGATCATGCTGGTGATGTAGTCGATGACGTTGTCGGAGGTCAACGCGAACAGCAACGCCAGACCGATGGTGGCGACTAGCGATAGACGCGAGAGCTTGACCACCTTGTGCGCCGAGGGCGTGTGGCCGGTGAAAAGCACGTACACATCACGTAGCAGGATCGAGACGCCAGCGATGGCATCTGAACTCGCGCTCGACATGGTGGCCGAGAGTCCCGCAACGAGCAGCAGCAGGCCGAGCCATAGTGGCAGGATCTCGGTGGCCAGGAACGGGAAAGCGAAGTTGCTGTTGTCGAGATCGGGATTCAGGGCGTGCGTTGCCATGCCGATGATCGCGGGAATGATCGAGAAGATTATGTAAAGGATACCGGTGATGACGAACGACTTGCGCACCGAATGGACCGAGTTGCCGGAATAGATGCGCTGTCGGTAGGAGGGCGTGGCCAGCACGCCGACAGCGATGACGGCGGTGAGAGAGATCGCCGGTACCACGCCGATCTTGTCGATGCCCAGGAAGCTGGTGGTGGCGACATCCATGTTGGCGCCCAGGCCCGAAAAGCCGCCGACCTCGAACAGCGCGATGACGGCCATCACGATGAAGCCGACGAACAGCACTACCGCTTGAATGGTGTCTGTCCACACTACGGCCATATAGCCGCCGATCACGCAGTAGATACCGAAACCTAGTGCCACCAGGATGCGTGCGGTAGTCAGGTCGATGCCGGCCATCCATGATAGATAGAGCCCACCACCGAGGATGTGTGCGCCGAGCCAGCCGATGCAGGCGATGTAGATCAGCACGGCGACGATATTGCGCACCCAGCGATTGGCGCCGACGTAGTAGGAAAGCTCTTCGCTCATGGTCATGAAGCGCAGCTTGCGCACTGGCGCGAACCACGCCGCCAGTAGTAAGACACCGATGGAGCCACCGATTCCGTAGAGAGCACCGGCCCAGCCGTTAGTGTAGCCAAAGCCGACAGCCCCCATGCTCGATCCGGTACCCACCATAGTGGCGACGGTGGTACCAATCGTCAGAAATATCGGAATGCTGCGTCCGCCCAATAGGAAATCGTTGCCGGTGCCTCGGCTATGGCGGGAAATCCACCAGCCGAACGCGATCATGACGACCACGTAGGCGATGAAGGCCCCGAGGAAAACGTGACTGTTCATAATAACCTCTTATAATTGTTGTCCCGACCGTTGCCGCGGCCGGGGCAGTGTGGAATGTCATGGCCCATGGGGTTTTACGCTGCCGGTCGCGCCCTTGCCGGGGCGCGACCATCTTTCTTTACGTTTTTCTAACTTCTCTTCCAATACTGCGGTGCTTGTCCATCGAAACGATGTGTCCGCGTAGGCGCTTATCAGGCGCGATCATCGCGATAGCACTTCACATCGACCTCCACCTTGCAGTCGACCACCAGGTCCTGAACGCTGCAGATGCGTGCCGGGGGATGCTCGCCGAAGACTTCCTTGAATACCTTGTTGAATGAGCTGAAGTAGCGTGCGTCGGTCAACACGGCGGTGACGTGTACCACGTCCTCCACGCCGTAACCGGCGTCCTGCATGATCTTCAGGCAATTGGCGAAGGCCAGCCGTGACTGCTCGACGATGCTGCCTTCGACGACTTCGCCGTCGGTCATCGGAGTCTGCCCCGAGACGAACAGCCAGCCCCCTGCTTCAGTGGCGCGGGCGAAGGGCAGTTTCTGGCCACCGGTGCCGACGCCCCCTTCGACGCCATAACGTTTGATGCTCATGCTCTGCTCTCCTGTACTGCTGAATGCTTAGTGGAATGCGGCGCTATCACGCCCGTTGGGAAGGCCCGCGGAGACCGGGGCTGGTGAAAGCCGGACGTCGCGACGCAATAGCCGTCCGGCACGCTCGCCGCTCGCCTGGCCGTGGCGATAGCTGATGCAACCGTTGACCGTGACCAGCTCGATGCCACTGGCGAGTGAAATCGGTGCGCTATAGGTGGCGGTGTCTTCTAACGCCTCGAGATCGAACAGCACCAGATCGGCGAAGGCGCCGACACGAACGACGCCACGGTCCGTGAGCCCGAAGTTGGTCGCCGAGAGTGAGGTCATCTTGCGCACGGCCTCGCTCATCGACAGCAGCTTCAGGTCACGGCTGTAGTGGGCGAGTACGCGCGGGAAGGTACCCCACAATCGGGGATGCGGGTGTGGGTCGTTGGGCAGACCGTCGGAGCCCACCATCGACAACGGATGCGATAGCACCTGGCGCATGTCCGCCTCGCTCATGTTGTGGTAGACCGCGCCGGCCGGTTGCAGACGTTTGGCGGTGTCCATCAGCGATAGCCCCCAGTGTGCGGCGATGGTGTCGAGGGGCTGGCGTGCCATTTCGGGGTGCGGGTCGGACCAGGTGATGAAGATATCGATCTCGTCGGTGACCTGGCCCAGATCCAGTGTCGAGGAGCCGGCGGTATAGGGGTAACAGTCGCAGTGCACGCCGTGGGATAGCGCGGCGTCGTCGAGCTTGGTCAGCGCCTTGGAGGCGTTGCCCCAGTTGCCGGCGCCGGCGCACTTGAGATGCGAGATCACCAGCGGCGCCTGGCCGTGTCTGGCGGTGGCAAAGGCTTCGTCCATCGCCTCGGGAAGCCCGGCGAACTCATCGCGCAAATGCGTGGTATAGACGCCACCGGCACGGCCGACCGCCGCGACGAGGGCATTCATCTCGGTCGTGGGGGTGTCATAGGCGTTGCGATAGGCGAGGCCCGAGCTCATCCCCACGGCACCGTCGGCTAGTGCCGTTTCCAGTTGTTCGCGCATGGCGGCGATTTCGTCGTCGCCAGCGGCGCGGTCGAAGCGATCCATCACCTGGCTGCGCAGACTCGTGTGTCCGATCAGCGCCGCCACGTTGACGCTTGGCGCCGCCGCGTCGATTGCCTGGGCATAGGCGGCGAAAGTGGGATAACGGAAATCTTCCGCACGGCCGAGCAGGTTCATGGGATCGGGCACGTCGCCCGTGAGCGTGACCGGACTGGCGCTGATGCCGCAGTTGCCGACCACCACCGTGGTGACGCCCTGAGAGAGCTTGGGCAACATCTCTGGCGTGCGGATGACATTAGTATCGTCGTGAGTGTGAACGTCGATGAAGCCAGGCGTGAGAATCAATCCTTCGGCGTCGAGTGTTTCGTGCGCGTCAGCGTCATTCAGCTCGTCGATGGCGACGATCCGTTCGTCCTGAATAGCGACATCGGCGGTGAAGGCCTCGCGCCCGCTACCGTCGATGATCGTGGCGTGGCGAATCAGTAAATCGACGTGCATGGCGACTCCTTATGCGACGGGACGGCTCAATCCCCTAACGGCTGGCGATTATCGCCGCCGCGATGGGCATCGAGGGTGATCTTGAGTCGTCGCAGCTTGTCGCGGGTATGATCGCGGTGTCGCAATGCCAGGCCCAGCGCCAGCATATCGATGGCGGCCATCATGGCGTAGCGCGACGACGACGGGAAATAGATGTAATCGGTTTCGCGGGCGGCCAGCGGTAGGGCGATGTTCGCGATCTCCGCCAGTGGCGACCCGACGGCGGTTATGGCGAGCACGCGAGCGCCGTACTGGCGTGCCAGCTCGGCCGCTTCGACGATTTCCGGGGTGTAACCGGTCACCGACAGCGTCACGACGACGTCATCGGGCTCCAGGGTCGAGGCGACCATGCGTGGTAGCAGCGCTTGCGGATAGGCGCTGATGGCGTAACCAAGCCGTACCAGTCGGAATTGCATTTCCTGCGCCATCACGGTGGAGCCGCCGCCGGCGCCGAACACCAGGATTTGGCGGGCGTCGTCAAGCATCGTCACCGCGCCCTCGACATCGGCCTGTTCCATGAGTTCGCGATTGAGTGCGAGCGTCTGTGCGGCGGTGTCGTAGATGACGCCGAGGCCGTCTTCTTCGCTCGCTTCCTGAATGAAACGACGACCGGCGGCCAGGGCACGGGTGAGGCGCGTCTTGAGATCGCGCACATTGCGGCACCCCACCGCGCGCGCGAAACGCGTCACCGTGGCATCGCTCACCTCGGCACGTTTGGCGATCTCGCCGATACTCGCCTCCGTGACGAAGTCGATGTCGTCATGAACTAGCGTGGCGACCTTCTTCTCCGACTCGCGCAGGCTCGGCAAGCAGGCGGTGATATGCGACAGGATGTCGAATTCTTGACTCACGAGCGGCCCGTATCCAGTGATTGATGAGCTTGTTAGGTACTAACATATTTTTAAATTATGTGTTAGTAAATACCCTCTAAGTATAAAAG
>NZ_JARANX010000028.1:0-16533 GCF_029889785.1 Chromohalobacter sp. 48-RD10
AGGCCGAGGGTCAAAATCTGGGTGCCGTCCATGCCATGCCTCCTGTCCAAGTGGAGGTCATATCCTGACCTAGCTCAGGGGGCGAATTCCACACCCAACGACGAAGAGCCCGTCAAACCCACCTCCCCAGAGGACTGCTTCGAGATGTTGGCCGCTAAGGAAGTGGACCTTGTCTCAGTCAATAGTGACACGTCTGATCGCATCATCCAGAGCCTTGAGATGGAAGAGCGTACCGCCGAGGTGATCGATCTATCCACGATTCAAACCCTTCACGCGGTCGGAATGCGGACCAACCCGCAAACTCGCATCATCCTTCGTCGGATTGATAAGGGCCTGAAATCCATTCAGGAAACTGGGCAGTTCCGAGAGGTCGCTGCGAATCATTTGTGACAGCGTTAAGAAACCGCCTTCCCTGCTGTTGATCAACCACACTCTCCGGCAAGCGAATGACGCATCATCACTTCAGAAGTTTTTAGTGAGACATTTGCGAGCCGGAGATTTTTACACTCTTGTATAGTCCTAACAGATTTTTATTTAATCGGAGACATTTATACTGGTACTCGAAAACCCGGGCATCAAAACCGAGCAAATACCCCCTGCTTCATGTCTGAGAAAATTGTTCGACTAAAACATTCACTGAAAGGCGATATCCAAGACCAAGCGCAGATCTTACGTCTGTTTTCCTTGGCCAGCCGAACTAGTGGCAGGCAGATCCCCTGAACCCAGGGTCTGCGGCCAGAGAGTACTGAGCCAGGTCTCATCACTTGCGCGAAAGACGACTGGCGTGAGCTTCTTTTATATGGCGTTTTTCGCCGGAGGCTAGCAACATGTCGACTAGCTTATGCGAAATTTGCGGCGGTAGCGGCTTCGATCGGAACAATCATGTCTGCATTTATTGCAGTGGTTCTGGCAGAGATCCCTACCGCTCGTCGACGGGTATCGGAGGGTCCAGGTACCCCGGGCGACGTGGCCGGAGTATACCTCTACCGAGATCGGTACAAGCCATCCTTTTGATATTGGCATTCGTTGGCGGCGCAGCCTCTTATATGAGCTCTGGCGGCTCGATAGAGTACGCAGGTCTCGGCGCCATGCTCGTATTGGTAACTGGGCTTGTCGTCACCTACACGCTCAGAAACTTCCTTCCTCTCTTGTTCCTGGCGGTCGCCTTCTACTTCATTGACCAAACGCTGTGGAACGGTTCGGTCGTGCCCAAGGTGATAAATGTGGTCGCCGAGATTATTGTTCAGGCCTATTCAGAGGTGTTCTGAACCTGTCTCATTCTAACCCTACAACATTGAAGAAAAGGCCTAGCGGCGATGAAGCCCCGTCCCAGCTGATATGACCTGTCAAGTGGTCTGAACAATGAGCCCCCTTCGCAACTCAATCCATGCTCACCGTTAGCGAATGCTTTACCGCAGATACCCGACCTGCTAGATTACTTCTGTCGAGTCAAAATACTCGACCGGGTTTGGCGACCCGAACACTTCTAGGCGCACAAGCGCCCTACCATGGTTGGCGCTTTTTTTGTGTCCGCCATGCGTTATGGCGGTCGTGCGTGGGAGACCTTCGGGTCTGCCGGTTTCCTAGAGTGCCGGTTCGCCAACCTGCGTACGGCCGCCCCCATCACTGTTTGGCGACAGCGGGGACGGCTCCTCAACTCTAGGAGCTTTACCCATGGTCAAGTTGACTGTGCTTCCTCATCGCAGCGATCGCCGTGCGCGTGCTGCCGCTCATCGCGCCATGGCCATGTCGGCTCTGGCTTCCAACTGCAGTGAATCCGTCCGCTACCGGCGCTATCACGCCCATATGCGCAAGGCCCATGCGCTGGCCCTGCTCGCCGACCAGGAAGGCAATGATGCCCTCTGGGAGGTTACATCATGAGCGCGCTCCCTCCCTCTGTGCCCCAGGCACCACAAACACAACACGCCATTTCGATTGGCACGCGTATCAGTGTGCAGCTGGACAGGCTCATCGCTGACTATGCCACAAGCGGCGAGCGTTTCACGGTCTGTGAATGGCGTGACCGGTTGATCAAGCTGCCAGAGCTGGCCCGTACTTGCCCCAAGTCCTTGCGCTACCGCATCCGTGATCGAATCAAGTCGCTGCAACAGCAGGGACTGGCCCATCAGGTGGATTTTCAGGGCAAGCGTCGCCCCGTCTTCGTGCTCGAGCCTGCGGCCTGCCCTGATGATCATGTGCCTGCCTCTGGTGATCCCGAGACACAGGCGCCTTTTGATGCCGCCCAACCCGCATCAGCGCTGCCCTTTGGCGAGTTTCTGAACCAGGAATGCCATCGCCTCAAGCTTGATATGCAAGCCGCGCTGGGTGAAGCGAGCCACTACGCCTACATCCTGCAGCAGTATCCGGACCAACGCGCGGTGATTGAGCCGCTGCATCAAGCGGCCTGCCAACGCGGCAGCGAGGCCAAAGGGGCGCTGGATGCCGTCGTGACCCTACGTCAGCAGATCGGTGAGGAGGCAACATCATGACCATCAGAAAAACCAACCGGCTACTGCCATTGACCGATTGCCCAGCACTGCGGCCTTGGCAGGCACGTTGTATCGAACAGGCCTTGCAGACCTTGTCGGATACCCACCCCCACTTTCTATGTCAGGCGACGCCGGGGGCTGGCAAGATGCTGATGGCGGCGGTACTCGCCGATGAACTCATGCAAAGCGATGCCATCGACCTGGTGATTTACCTGGGTCCCACCACTGCGGTGGTCGAGCGTGCCCAGGTCATCTTCGAGCAGATAACAGGCCGGGCCATGCACGGACGTCTGGGCGCGGCCGGGGCGGCCTTTACCTACCATGCCTTGCATCATCGCCTGACTGAGCTTCAACAGCTCAGCCAGCAGGGACGCGTGCTGTTGGTCTGGGATGAAAGTCACCATGCGGCCAGTCATACGGGCAACATGACCGGTGCCAACCAGTGGGGACTGGGGTTGCTGGCACTGGAAAGGCTAGTGCGTTTTACCTTGGCGCTCTCGGGTACACCATGGCGCTCGGATGGTAGCTGTCTGCCGTTGCTTCGCTATATGGAGAGCACTCGAGACGATGGCCCTTCAGAAGATGACCAGGGTACAGCCACGCAGCAACATCAGCTGGTGCCGGATTTCGTCTACTCGTTGCAAGAGGCAATTGTGGATCGGGTTTGCCGCTATCCACGTGTCCATTTGATCGACAATCGCGATATTCAGCTATCGACGTTTCAGCCCAAAGAGCAGCAACGGGCGACGCATCACTACGCCAGCATCCCTCACCTCCTGCGTCACCCAGCCGTCAGTTACTCGGCATTGCTCAGGCACACCGAACCGCTGGCGCATGTGCTGTCTCTGGGTTGCCAGCGGCTGGCGCAGTTGCGTCAGCACGATCCCGATGCGGCGGGGTTGGTGGTCGCGTCAGACATTACACATGCCGAAGACCTCGCGGAGCACCTGGAAGACCTTGGCCAAACCGTGTGTCTGGTCACCAGCAAGTCACCGAATGCCCATGCACGACTCAATGCCTTTCGAGACGCCCAGACCCCTTGGATCGTATCGGTTGGCATGGTCAGCGAGGGCGTCGATATCCCCCGCCTGCGCGTCTGCTGTTACTTGAGTCACGTCCGCACTGAGCAATATTTTCGTCAGGTGCTGGGACGCATCATTCGCCGAGAAGACATCGATGATGCCGACTGCTACCTCTATGCGCTCAACGAACCTTACCTGCGCCGTTATGCCCGCCGTATCACGGATGATCTGCCAGATGATCTGGCCTCGGTCACGCTGAGTCAGGCGGCTCACGGGACCGACGCAAGGCGGGATCATCCTGGCCATCTCCCTGACGATGAGCCCGATGCCTCAGACCTTCCAGCCGTGAGTGAAAACGATAACGTCTACGCCAACCCCGAGATAACGGCCAATCCGAGTTCACCCGAGGTGCAGCTCAGTATGGGCGGTGATGGCAACCACGCCATCGCGACAGATCCTGACCTGGCCTTCTCACAGGCCTTTATCGCCCGGCTCGTAGCCCTCCGGCTGCCCTCGTCTTAGCAAGGGCCATCCCGTGCCGCGTTCGACCGGGTACCTCCTGATGTAGTCAGCAGCAGGTATCCGTCATGGGCGTCAGGCGCACGGGAATCAGCCGGGCTAAAGGTTAATCCCCATGCCTGCCATGCATGAGGGAGAAGCGACGTCATCGAATAAGCAGGTAGTAGCAACAGGGGTCAATATGAAACGGACATCACCGCAACATCAGACGACTAACCCTTACACAGCCAGCGACATGAAAAGTGTAACCGCCCATCCTGAAGGGCTGACCTCGGAAGCACGACGGTTGCTGGCGGAAAGTGTGTCGCCCAACACCGTACGTGCCATGCGCGCCGACCTGCGGGTTTATCGTCAATCGGGGGGCCAACTGCCGGCCACCGAGACGCAAATTGCCAACTATCTTTCCAGCCAGAATGCATTGGGCAAAAAGCCGGCCACTCTTTCGCGCTATGCCAACTCGTTGCACATGTGGCACCGCTATATGAACCTGCCGTCTCCGGTTAAGACCATGGCCGTGAGAAGCGTCTTGCGGGGAATCAACAAAACACGCGATCGCCGACAGGCTTCAGCGCCTGCCCTGCGGCTACGCGAGCTTCATACACTTCTCGATGCACTAGACCGACATTCGCTCCATGGCCTGAGAGACAGCGCCCTGTTCGCCCTTTGCTTCTATGGTGCCTTTCGCCGCAGCGAGATCGTTGCCATGGAACTTGACGATATTGAATGGCGCTCGCAAGGCATTACCATCACGCTTCACCAGAGCAAGACCAACCAAGGTGGCAGAATCGAAACCAAGAGCATCATGCGAGCACCGAGTGGCACTCGCTATTGCGCCGTCGCCCTGCTCGAGAAATGGCTCAGGGCATCAGGTATCAAACGCAAGGCTGTCTTTCGAGGTATTAGCAGCAAGGGCCGACTCTCCTCGGGGCGCTTGTCCGATCATACCGTATACCTGCGGATGAAGCAGGGTCTTGAGAAGGCGGGGTTGTTGGAGAAAGGCTATTCGCCGCACAGCTTTCGTGCAGGATTCATCACTGAGGCGCATTTGCGGGGCAAAAGCGATATTCAAATCAAACGGGTCAGTGGGCATCGTAGTCAGAATACCTTCGAACGCTATATTCGCATTGCCGATGAATTCGAAGACAGTGCCGGTGATTTCTTTTAACTGGAGTGGTTAAGCTCCAAAACGCAGTAGCCCGGCGCCAAGGCCGGGCTACTGAAATAATGGTATGAACTCAAGGCTCACTATGAGCCGTAACCCTGCGGGTTCTGCTCCTGCCATCGCCATGTATCCTTCATCATGGCATCAAGGTCTCTTTGCGCTTTCCATCCTAATTCACGCTCAGCCTTGGAGGGATCAGCCCAGCACTCAGCAATATCACCTTCCCGACGAGGAGCAATGCGATATGGAACGTTACAACCTGAAGCCACCTCAAAAGCCTGGACCATGTTGAGAACGGAATATCCTTGCCCTGTTCCCAAGTTCCAGATGCCGATCCCAGACTGCCGAGCAATGGCCTGCATGGCACATAGATGACCATCCACCAAATCACTCACATGAATATAATCACGGACGCCAGTACCATCCGGCGTCGAGTAGTCGTTGCCATAAACAGAAAGCTCATCACGTCGACCGATAGCGACCTGCGAAATGAACGGAACAAGGTTGTTAGGAATATCGTTAGGGTCTTCTCCGATCAAGCCACTTTCATGAGCTCCAACCGGATTGAAGTAACGCAACAGTGCAATCGACCAACGAGAATCTGCCTTGGCAAGATCCTTCAGCACCTCTTCCACCATTAGCTTGGAACGACCATAGGGATTGGTTGGCGTGCCGGTGGGCAATCCTTCGTGTATGGGCATCGTTGCCACCTCGCCATACACGGTGGCCGAAGAACTGAAGACCAGCCGTCTAACCCCCGCAGCGTCCATGGCCTGGCATAAGGTCAAGGTACCACTGACATTATTTTCGAAGTAACGGAGAGGTTGCTCGACACTTTGCCCCACCGCTTTCAGGCCAGCGAAGTGCAGTACATCTGAGATGTCATGCTCAGAAAATAGCCGATCTAGCAATGCACGATCACGGATATCGCCTTCGACAAAAGTCACAGAATTGCCAGTAATACTTTCTACTCGACGTAGTGCCTCAGGAGAAGAATTCGCCAGATTATCCAGCACCACTACATCATGCTGATGCTCCAGTAGTGAAAGCACCATATGGGAGCCGATATAGCCGGCGCCGCCAGTCACCAGAATGGACATGAAAACAGTCCTTATATAATCAAGCTATGAATTACCTAGCACCATGCCCTGTAAAGATCGTTTTTATTGTCTTGAACAGTACCAAGATATCTAACCAAAGCGAGAAGTGCTTAATGTAGTAAAAGTCGTATTGCAGCTTTGTGATCATTCCATCAACCTCAGCCGCGTATCCCTGCTCGACTTGGGCCCAGCCAGAGATTCCCGGCCTCACCACATGGCGATAGCGAAAAAAAGGTACGTCACGTTCGTACCATTCCGAAAGCTGCATGGATTCCGGCCGCGGTCCGATAAAGCTCATCTCGCCTTTCAGCACATTGAACAACTGGGGCAGCTCATCCAGGCGATATTTGCGGATCACCCTGCCGACCCGCGTAATACGCGGATCGTCATCACCATCGGTGAAGCCTTTGCCACGCTGATCTATATACATACTGCGAAACTTGAATACCTTGAACGGGTTGCCGCGATAGCCCATGCGTTGCTGCAAAAACAACGCAGGCCCGGGGCTGTCTTTCCTGATTGCCAAAGCAGTCACAAGCATGATGGGTGTCAGAATAGGGAGCAGCAACAGCGCCCCGAAGATATCGAAGCAGCGCTTGACGCCTGCATACATGGCAGACGGCATCAACGAGCCAAACTCATTTTCCGAGAGATGATCAATACGCACTCGACCGCTAATCGACTCCTGCATTTGGCGAACGTGGTACACCGGAATACGGCAAAGCGTGCATTCCGCTAGGAACTTTTCCCATTCTGCGCCAAGGCTATCACTTCTCAGGTCGGCCACGATGGCATCATATCGCGTACCATCTGGCTCCGGTGCGCGCAGCTGGCGAAGCTCGACATGAGGTGAAGGCTGCAACTTTAACGCCTGCCCCACCGGTACCACCGCGATCTTCAAACGCCGATAACGTCTTCCGATGAAGTAGCCAGCAAAAAACCAGATTAGCGAGGCTAAATAGCCCGTAAACAATACCTGGCGCGTGTAGTCTTCCCTCGTAAAGAAGAGGATGGCTACCACCACCAAAAACGCCAAGCTGACGGTCGGGGCAATATAGGCCGCAACCTGAACGCCAGGAAAACGTGAGAAGCGACGCAAGCAAAACATAATGGCCACAAAGGCCAGGCCAATGGCCGCAATGGTATTGGCTCGATGATCAGGCATTACTTGCCAGAACCCCCAACCCCAACGCTCAAGCGCTGGAAGAGCAATCACCAGCGGTAGCCCCACCAGCAGTTGAAAAGGCAGGCCCAGCAGGAATTGCTCATACCACCGCGAGTGGCGACGTTCGTACGATTGTGTCACTTCCATGCCTTTATTGACTCTCCGCGTCCAACTGCATAGTACATCAGGCCAGCATCCTTGACGGCCTTCGGCGAGAACAGGTTACGACCATCGACCACCACCGGCATGGTGAGCTGTGCCTTGAGCCAATTGAAATCAAGAATACGAAACTCCTTCCACTCGGTGCAAATGACCAACGCATCGGCGCCCTTCACCGCCTGAATGCGATCGGCGACCAGGACGAGGTCATCGCGATCTCCATAGATGCGCCGACACTCCTTCATGGCCTCCGGATCATAGGCCTGAACCCTGGCACCAGCGGCCCACAGCGCTTCCATGACGTCGCGGCTCGGAGCGTCGCGCATGTCATCGGTGTTGGGCTTGAATGACAGCCCCCACAGGGCGATGGTCTTGCCGGCCAGGTCACCGTCGAAGGCCTGGCTGAGTTTGGCAAACAGGGTGCTCTTCTGACGACGGTTGACAGTCTCGACGGCATGGAGAAGATCAGCCGGGTAGTCGACCTCACGGGCGGTGCGGGCCAGTGCCTGGACGTCCTTTGGGAAGCAGGAGCCGCCGTAACCACATCCCGGGTAGATGAAATGATAGCCAATGCGCGGGTCGCTACCGATGCCCTGGCGTACCTGCTCGACATCGGCGCCCAGCCGCTCGGCCAGATTGGCGATCTCATTCATGAAGCTGATCTTGGTCGCCAGCATGGCGTTGGCGGCGTACTTGGTCAGTTCAGCGGCCCGCACATCCATGAATATCATCTTTTCATGGTTGCGATTATAGGGGGCGTAGCATTCACGCATCCGGGTCTTGACGTGTTCGGCGTCGGTCCCCACCACGATGCGGGCGCCGCCGCTAAAGTCTTCGATGGCCGCGCCTTCCTTGAGAAACTCCGGATTCGAGCAGACATCGAAGTCGAGCTCCAGGCCCCGCTCAGCCAAGGTACTGGCGATGGCATCGCGGACACGGTCGGCCGTTCCCACCGGCACGGTGGACTTATCGATGATGATCTTGGACTCGTTCATGTGCTCGCCAATGGTCTTGGCCACCGCCAGCACGTACTTAAGATCGGCACTGCCATCTTCGTCCGGCGGTGTGCCAACGGCAATGAACTGCAATTCCCCATGTGCCACAGCCGTGGCCGCGTCCGTGGTGAAGCGCAGCCGACCCGACGCCACGTTGGTGGATACCATCGCCTCAAGGCCCGGCTCATAGATCGGAATATCCCCCTGATGAAGACGTGCGATCTTGTCGGCATCCACATCCATACACATGACGTCATGGCCCACATCGGCCAGACAGGTGCCGGTGACTAGGCCTACGTACCCTGTACCAAAGATTGTGATCTTCACGCTATCCCTCTTCCTATTCCCTTAAGATGTGCTTGTGGCGTATCGAACGCTCTTGTTATCAGGATGTCGTACGCTATGTGCCATGCTGGCCCCTCGCCCCGGCGCTGAGAGACAGGCCCTCAGACCATCGCTCTTATCATGGTAGGGAGCTGGAGTTCCATTCTACACACCAAGCTCCAACGGCTTCACGGCTGAAAGCGACAAAAAGCTCACAGCTCGGCATTTTGCCGAGCTGTGAAGCGCTCTCTTTGAGCTTATAAAGCGTTGTTTAAAAGAGTCACCACCCATAAGCCGGCATTATTAGACATTCTAATCTTTGGCTGGCTTCGGTATTTCCCCGGTGCCACAAGAGCAACGCGTTCAACATTTTTTAGAATGGAAACACGACCGGCGTTAGCGCGAGCACACCAACCGAGTAGGTGACACTGACCGGCAGCCCCACGCGCAGGAAATCGCCTAGGTTATAGCGCCCTGGCGAATAGACCATCAAATGCGTCTGATACCCATAGGGGATCAGGAAGCAGGCACTGGCCCCGTAGGCCACAACCATGATGAAAGGCAGCGGGTCGACACCGAAAGCCTGCGCAGTGGTCCAGGCCACCGGGAAGGCTAGGGCTGCGGCCGCGTTATTGGTGACCGTCTCGGTCAGCAACAAGGTCAAGAGATAGCAGCCGATGAAGGCCCCATAGACGCCATGCCCATTAAAAATGGCTTGCATCCCCTCGGCGAGCAGGTCCGCGGCGCCAGATGTCTCCAAGCCTTGGGCAATGGCCAGCGCGGAACCGATGATCATCCAGAGCTCAAAGGGAAAACGACGACGGAGCTCCGCGGGACTCAGCACTCGCCCCAGCAACAACCCCCCCATCATGAGTAGCAAGCCATGGAATAGAGGCAGAATCTCAAACGCCGATAATCCGATAGCACTCGTAAAGCCCGCCAACGTCAGACCGCTTTCCCAGTTGCTCAGCCGCGGCCGGGTCAGGCTACCGCTTAATAAGTGGAAGTTCCGATCGAGATTGCGATGCTGATGAAAGTCACTTCCCACCGCCATCAATAGGCAGTCCCCTACGCGCAACGGAATCTGCCCCAACTGTCCCTCCAGCCGTTTTCCGCCACGACGAATACCCACGACGCCCGCATTAAACATGCTACGGAAATCGACCTCCTGCAACGTACGCCCCGACAGCTCCGACTCATGTGACACCACCACTTCGACCAAGTTGGTTGCCAGCAGATCGTCGGCCTGATGACCAAACAGCTTAAGACCAGGGAATCGCTGAAGCGCCTGAACCTTGTTCACCGCGCCGGTGAACACCAGGGTATCCCCTTCCTGGATCAACTCTTCGGGACCCACCGGACTGATCAGCCTCCCTTGGCGCTCAATCTCGAGCAGGTAGAGGCCGTCCAGGCTGCGCAGCCCATTGGCTTCAATGCTCTTTCCAATCAACTCGGAACCTGGCTCCAGATCAGCCGCCAGGAAATAGGATAGTTTGTCTTCCGTCTCTTCAGGATTGTGA
The DNA here is from genome assembly GCF_029889785.1 of Chromohalobacter sp. 48-RD10. Classification (NCBI taxonomy): domain Bacteria; kingdom Pseudomonadati; phylum Pseudomonadota; class Gammaproteobacteria; order Oceanospirillales; family Halomonadaceae; genus Chromohalobacter; species Chromohalobacter sp. 48-RD10. The sequence continues at coordinate 10,456 of NZ_JARANX010000028.1, forward strand.
TACGGCAACGAACGCGCCCGCCATATCAGCACGCCAAACGTGAGCAGAGCGACGGGCACGCCCACCAGGCTGAACTGAAACATGCCCAGCTCGATTCCCGCAGTCCCCATGGCGAAAGAGTTCACCACCAAATTCGTCGAGGTTCCCACGAGCGTAGTCATCCCCCCGAGAATGGAAGCATATGACAACGGAATCAGCAGCCGAGATGGGGCAATGTGACGCTGACGAGAAATTGTACCCAGGAAGCTTGCGACGACCGCCGTGTTATTGAGAAAAGCCGACAGGACGGCGCTGACACTCATCAGCTTAACCGTGGCTTTGCCAGGCCGCCCTCGCAGCAGTTGCTGCGAAACCCAGTCGAGCAGCATGGAGCGCTCCAACGCCAACGAGACGAGCAATAGCAATACCAACGTCGCCAATGCAGGGTTGGCGTATTGGCGAAGCAGTACGGTGGTATCCACCAACCCGGTGAGCAAATAAGCGCCCGCCAAGCTGACAAATGCGACACCAGGGCGCACCCACCCCGTCATAAGCAACACCAATAGACCCGCAAGGGAAAATAGCACCACCCACGCTGTCATCAGATTCATCCCTGAAGGCTGAAGGAAACTTGAGGGATTGTACGTGGCCTTTTATGATGACGTCGATCCAGCATGAAGACCCAATACTGATATAAATATTATTTTTCTTTTATTTCAATGCCTTGATGCCGAATATGAGCGCTAAACATTTATCGCCCGAAGCGCTCAATCAGCGCCGCATGGAGGCCGTCCGACTACGCCTGGATGGCCTTACGGTCGCAGAAACGGCGAGACGGTCCGGGTTGTCCGCTCCCACGATCTCGGCCGCCTGGAAGGCCTTTCGGCAAGGCGGCTGGTCAGCGGTTCCGGTCCGGCCCCGAGGTCGACAGAAGGGTGATGCTCACCGTTTGGGGGAGCAAGAAACTCGCCTTCTCTGGCAACGGCTTTCCGGTTGGCCTGCTAATGGCAAACCCGGCTGGACCAGTCGCGCACTGTCCGAGGCAATCAATGAAGATACGGGGCAAAAGGTATCGCCTCGCGCCCTGGAGCATTGGCTGTTGGCACACCACCTAAAGCCGCGCCCGCTCTCATTGGAGCCTAAGACGTCGCGTTCTCGTGAAGGTCGATGGCTTCGGCAACAGGTACAGCCGATCCTCAATCAGGTTCGAGCTCTCGGAGGCTACAACTGGCTCGGAGGCGTGCGCGCCATCGGCTCGACTGACGACAGCCATGCCCGTCGCTACCACCTGTACGTGCACGGCAAACGCGATGTCCTCTATATCCGCTGTTTCATTCAGCCGCCCAAGGCCAGCGACTATATAGCGCTGTTCGAGCGTCTATCGGGGCAGGGCCCGGCCTCGCTGGTCTTCCACGGCGCCTACTTTCGAGCCAGTGCGGATATCGCCGATTGGCTTGACAGGCATTCCGACTTCTATCTGCTAGACGTACCACCCGATAGTAACCTGGCAGCAGCCACTGAACACGACTGAGCAGACTGCTTATCTTTTCCCATCACATGGAATGACGATGACGACACTCACCCATCTCCAACGCCTCGAAGCCGAGAGCATCCAGATCATGCGCGAGGTGGTCGCCGAGACCGAGAACCCGGTGATGCTCTATTCCGTTGGCAAGGATAGCGCTGTGATGCTTCACCTAGCGCGCAAGGCCTTTGCCCCTTCTCCTCCCCCCTTCCCTCTTCTTCACGTCGACACCCGGTGGAAGTTCCGAGCCATGTACGAGTTTCGTGATCGCATGGCCGAGGAAGCGGGAATGGACCTGCTGGTGCACATCAATCCGGAAGGCATCGAGAAGGACATCAATCCCTTTACCCACGGCTCGGCGATTCACACCAACGTGATGAAGACCGAGGGATTGAAGCAGGCCATGGACAAGTACGGCTTCGACGCCGCCTTCGGCGGGGCACGTCGTGATGAAGAAAAATCTCGCGCCAAGGAGCGCGTCTTCTCGTTCCGCACCGCGCAGCATCGCTGGGATCCCAAGAACCAACGGCCCGAGCTGTGGAGGGTCTTCAACACCTTTAAGCACAAGGGAGAGTCGATCCGGGTCTTCCCGCTTTCCAACTGGACCGAGCTGGATATCTGGCAGTACATCCACTTGCAGAACATCCCCATCGTTCCCCTCTACTACTCCGCCGAACGCCCCGTGGTAGAACGCGACGGCGCCCTGATCATGGTCGACGACGAGCGCCTGCCCCTAGAGCCGGGCGAAGTCCCCATGATGCGCAAGGTCCGCTTCCGTACATTGGGCTGCTACCCGCTGACCGGCGCGGTGGAATCCGAGGCTGACACCTTGCCGGCGATCATCCAGGAAATGTTGCTCACTAAGACATCCGAACGCCAGGGTCGTGTCATCGATCATGACAGCGCTGCGTCCATGGAAAAGAAAAAGCAAGAGGGGTACTTCTGATGGCACACGCCTCCGACATGATCGCCGGTGACATCGAGGGTTACCTCAAGTCGCACGAGCACAAGGGCCTGCTGCGCTTTATCACCTGTGGCAGCGTGGATGACGGCAAAAGCACGCTGATTGGGCGCCTGCTCTTCGAATCCAAGCTGCTCTTCGAGGATCAACTGGCCGCCATCGAAGCCGACTCGCGCAAGTATGGCACCCAGGGTGGTGACATGGATTTCGCCCTGCTGGTGGACGGCCTGGCCGCCGAGCGCGAACAAGGCATCACCATTGATGTGGCCTATCGCTTCTTCTCAACCGACAAGCGAAAGTTTATCGTTGCCGATACCCCCGGGCACGAGCAGTACACCCGCAACATGGTGACCGGGGCCTCCACCGCCGATGCCGCGATCCTGATGGTCGATGCCCGTCACGGCATCCTCACCCAGACCCGCCGCCACAGCTTCCTGATGTCGCTGATCGGGATGCGGCATGTCGTGGTCGCGATCAACAAGATGGATCTGGTGGACTATTCGCAAGCGCGCTTCGACGAGCTGGTCGAGGAGTATCGCGAGTTTGCCAAACAGGTGGGGCTCGAAAAGATCACCTTCATCCCGATGTCGGCGCTTAAGGGCGACAACGTCATCGAGCACGGCCACCACATGCCCTGGTATCACGGCCCGACCCTGATGGCCTACCTGGAGACCGTGGAGGTTGACGAAGACCACCTGCAACGCACGCCTTTCCGCATGCCGGTGCAGTGGGTTAATCGCCCCAACCTGGACTTCCGCGGTTTCAGCGGCATGATCGGCAGTGGCTCCATCAAGACTGGCGACGCGATTCGCGTACAACCATCGGGCAAGCACAGCACCGTCAAGCGGATCTATACCTTCGATGGAGACCTGGAAGAAGCGGTGGCTGGCCAGTCCATCACGCTGCTGCTGAACGATGAAATCGATATTTCTCGCGGTGATGTAATTTCTGGGATCGAGCAACCGGCCCAAACCGCCGATCAGTTCGAGACCACCCTGGTCTGGATGCATGAACAACCGCTGCTGCCGGGCCGTCCCTACCTGATGAAACTGGGCACCCAAACCGTTTCGGCCACCGTTACCGATATCAAGTATCAGATTAACGTCAATACTCTTGAGCATACCGCCGGCAAGCAGCTGGACCTCAATGCCATCGGCGTATGCACCTTGAGCCTTAATCGTCCGGTTGCTTTCGACCCTTATCAGGAACACCCGGATACTGGCGGCTTCATTCTCATCGATAGGATGACCAATAACACCGCCAGCGCTGGCATGTTGCACTTCGCCCTGCGCCGCAGCCAGAACATCCATATGCAGCACGTGGATGTCGATAAGCAGGCACGCGCCTTGGCGAAAGGCCAGAAACCCGCCGTATTGTGGTTTACCGGCCTCTCGGGAGCCGGCAAGTCCACCATCGCTAACCTGGTAGAGAAGAAGCTGCATGCCGCCGGCCAGCACACGTACTTGCTGGACGGTGACAACGTTCGCCATGGCCTCAATCGCGACCTGGGCTTCACCGATGCCGACCGCGTCGAAAATATTCGCCGTGTCGGCGAGACCGCCAAGCTGATGGTTGATGCCGGCCTGATCGTACTGACGGCCTTTATCTCCCCCTTCCGGAGTGAGCGCCAGATGGCTCGGGATCTCGTAACCGAAGGCGAGTTCATCGAGATCTTCGTCGATACCCCACTGGATGTTGCGGAGGATCGTGATCCCAAGGGCCTCTATAAGAAAGCTCGACGCGGCGAACTGAAGAACTTCACCGGCATCGACTCTGCCTATGAAGCGCCCGAGGCGCCGGATCTTCACCTCAAGGCAGCAGAAATGAGCACCGAAGAGGCTGCCGACGCCATCATCGAGCAGCTCCGCGAGCGCTCTCTGATTACTTGATGACATCTCCAAAAAAGTGCCAGGCGGTGGCTACTGCCACTCGCCTGGCCTAGTTGGCAGGGCCCAAAGCTCTGCCAACCAGCGACAGCCCTCACTGCAAGAGACCACGGACTCCCACCGGATACGGACCATCACATGTCGACAGTAACAACCACCCTACTCGAGCAGGTTTACCGCATCGCACAGGATGCCGGTCGCGCGGTCATGCACGTCTATTTTCGTGATTTCACGATCGAAGAGAAGGAAGACAAGAGCCCCCTCACCGAAGCCGATCAAGCCGCACATGAAGTCATCGTGTCGGGGTTGAATGCCCTGCCTGATGCAATCCCGGTGCTCTCCGAGGAAGATGGCGAGGCGTTTACCGGTCCCGACGCCCAGGGTCGCTACTGGCTGGTCGATCCGCTGGACGGTACCAAAGAGTTCATCAAGCGCAACGGCGAGTTCACCGTGAACATCGCACTGATCGAAAACGGCAAGCCGCTGCTCGGTGTGGTTGTCGCCCCGGCGCTGGACGTGGCGTACCTCGCCGCCGAGGGCCTAGGCGCCTTCAAGGTAGAGGCTAGCGGTCAGCGTCAGCCGATCCGCGTGTCCGGCCGCCCTGCCGAAGGCGCTACCTGGCGGGTGGTGGGTAGCCGCTCTCACCCTAGCCCCGATCTCGCCGAGTGGCTGGAGCAACTGGGAAGCCACGACATGGTACCGATGGGCAGCTCCCTGAAACTCTGCCTGGTCGCCGAAGGTGCCGCCGACACCTATCCTCGCCTGGGCCCCACCTGCCTATGGGATACCGGGGCCGCCCAGGCCGTCGTCGAACAGGCCGGGGGACGTGTGGAAACGTTAGAAGGCTACATACTTAGCTACGCCGCACCGGAGGAACACATCAACCCTCACTTTATTGTCTGGTGCTCGAACACCTGAGATCCTGTGCTCGTTGAAGTCGAGTAGACTGAAAGATTTTTCTACTCAGCCTCTACAGGTATAAGCATGGGCGATTTACGCACTCGGCGTGTCAATTTTTAGATTTTCTTGGAGGCTCAATACCTTGAGCCTCCCCTATTGGTACGAGCCACGCAATATCTTGCCATCCATGGCAAAGTGCTTATTCAAAATTAATCGTGTAACCAGCACCATAGTCGTCGATCAGGCGGTTCACCCCATGACAAAGGTGGTCAAACGAAAAATACGCACTCAGATTCTGCGGTTAAGCAGTCCAGGGAAAACGCATGAAAAAACCTACACCGCGAGAATGTCTGCCAGATAGGTCTTATCCAGCGCCGCTTTCTCCTGTTTTCGCCGCCTGTCCGCGGTGGATTTTGCAGGCATCTTCGCGGTGATCGACATCCAGGGATCAATGGAGCGTCTTCTCGACAAACCAATGCTGGCGGGCCGGCCGCTTCGACAAGCTTCTTTTAGGCGCTAAGCTCAGCTGAGCTGATGCAGTAACGGATCATCGGCGCCTCTAGGGCTTCATCACCTTCATGGCGGAAGCTCATGACTACACCCACCGTTTTTAACCCTGAATACTCGTAGCTAAGCTACTGAAAATGTGGTGGCGAGTCTCTTGCCGCCCCCGGTTCTTTTCATCTGTGACATAGGCATCCCCATCGAAGTTAACCACGGCGGTCTCAAGTTCCAAGTGCAACGCTATTGAAGGATGCTCGGACCTTCGACCGATTTCTTGAGCACCTCGGCGTAGACTTCCAGTGGCGTTCGCCAGTCCAGGGTTT